>CAYJHM010000077.1:0-9647 GCA_964369935.1 uncultured Rikenellaceae bacterium | reverse complement strand
CTTATGGGAAAAGCCTTCTTGAGCTAGAGTTTTAAGAATTACCTAAACTACTCTTGACTGTACTTACGTTTTATGTAGTAACTAATCAACTCTACGGTTGCGAAGATAAATAGACCTACACCAAAAAGTGATGTTATAGTAGCAGCGCTATCTATTGGGCGAATAAGCATATATGCCCCTATAAAAAAGATAGATAGCGGTGTTACTAATAAACCCCAAGGGATAGCAACACCTTTATTGCGAACCGAAAATAGGCTTATTAACTGCGAAATCGAACCTAGTACCATCAATATGGCTAACATTGTTAATAAGAATCCTACAAATAGTAGTGGAGAAATAACTAAAAGAAGACCCAATAATCCACTTGTCACACCGCTAGCAACCATTATCGCAGATGGGTGAAACCCTTTGTTTTTTAGCCTGTAATACTCGGTAATCGAAGCGATAGATGAAATAATCATCAATGCACCTATAATAAACATAATAAGTGATAGAGCAGTAGTTGGCGAGATAATAAGAACTATGCCTATTATCATTGCTACTATTGCTATAAATGGTACTCCTTTGGTTTGTCTCATAACTCTCCTAGTTTAATGCTCGCCACAACATATCTTTTAGCTCTACAATATTTATTCCTGCTACCGACGATATATATAAATATGGAATATTTATTATACCCTTAGAGTCTATCTCCTCGCTTAACTGCTCCATCAGTTCGCTATCAAGCATATCCCCTTTGGTGATAGCTAACACACGCTCTTTATCCAGCAATTCGGGGTTATACTGCTCAAGCTCTTTGAGTAGGATAGTGTACTCCGTAGATATATCATCACACTCGGCCGATATCATAAATAACAGAACCGAATTTCGCTCTATATGACGCAAAAATCGTACCCCTAAACCACGGCCACTCGCTGCTCCCTCAATAATTCCTGGAATGTCAGCCATCACAAACGAGCGATGATCACGATATGATACTATACCTAAGTTAGGCTCTAGTGTTGTAAATGCGTAGTTCGCTATCTTTGGCTTAGCTGCCGATACAACCGATAAAAGAGTAGACTTTCCAGCATTAGGGAACCCTACTAGACCAACATCGGCTAATACCTTAAGTTCTAAAACAAACCAACCCTCGGTTGAATCACCACCTGGCTGAGCATAACGTGGAGCTTGATTTGTTGCCGACTTAAAGAACGTGTTACCTTTACCGCCACGCCCTCCTGAAAGGAGAATCACCTCTTGGCCATCCTCTGTCACTTCGCATATCTGCTCGAATGTTTCAGCATCCTTTGCCACAGTACCCAGCGGAACATCAATTATAACATCTGCTCCATCTGCCCCTGTCATACGAGCACCTCCACCAAACACACCATCTTCAGCATATATATGCTTGCGATACTTTAGGTGGATAAGAGTCCAATATTGACTGTTACCTCTTAATATGATGTGTCCACCACGTCCGCCGTCACCCCCATCAGGGCCACCGTACTCCACAAATTTCTCGTGGCGAAAGTGAACAACACCTCCTCCGCCCTTACCCGAACGAAGAAAAACTTTTACATAATCAACAAAATTTGTTTGTGCCATTATTTAATATTTTTTTGTGGATTCGTTATCTTTTCTTTGCTTTACGTGCCCTATAAGCTGCCTTCATCTTGGCTGCTCCCGATATTGTTGTGCCTTTGGGCTTAGTGCGCCTACGCTCTGCTATAACTATATCCCCTTCACCTAAGGTTTTACCTCTGAATACTACCGAAGAACCCTCTTCAGCACGTATCTTTTTTACTAACTTACTCATTATTTATTAGAATTAAATCTTGCAAATACTCCTAACGGAAGAATCTTATTAAAGTTATCTTCGAAATATAGCTCGCCAAACTCGATATCATTAACCTCGAAAATCTGCTCTAGCAACCCCTTAGCTAAGAGAGCTGATAACCCCATCGAATAGAGATTAAGAACAACAAAACCACCCCTCTCTAATATCTGCGAGCAACCTTTTAATAGCTCTACTATATCCTCTTCTAATATCCACTTCTCCCCCTCAGGACCACGCCCATAAGCTGGAGGGTCTAATATTATACCGTTATATTTATTACCTCGTTTTACCTCGCGAGTAACAAATTTACGAGCATCATCAACTATCCACCTAACGCCATCAAGCGACGAGAGAGCGAGATTTTCCTTGCTCCACGAAACAACCTGTTTAATCGAATCAACGTGTGTAACCGATGCTCCTGCCGCCCTTGAGGCTAAAGTTGCCCCTCCAGTGTAAGCAAAAAGATTTAAAACCTTTGCATCGGGGATATTAGCTATCGAGTCGGCAATAAATCGCCAATTCTCCGCCTGTTCAGGAAAAACCCCCACGTGCTTAAACGAGGTGAGAGCCAGACGCATAGTGATAGACGAGCCCTCGGCGTTGTAATTAATATTCCAACTCTGATCGACTCCCGATTTGATGTACCACTCGCCACGCTCGAAATTATCTATCTTGCTGCGACGGAAATAGGCATCAGCACGCTTCTCCCACTCAATATCAGAGAGCGACTTATCCCATAATGCCTGCGGCTCGGGGCGAGCAACAACTATTTTTCCAAATCGCTCTAACTTCTCGAACCCTCCACAATCAATAAGCTCGTAATCTTGCCATAGATAGCTTGGGTTAATAATTTTTACATTCATACTATTTATGTTTTGGGCTCTCGGCCCTTTTAATTCTCATTCTACACTCCTTACAGCTGAAAAGCAGTTCAAATCTATCCCCTGCACCCTCGATAAAGAGTTTTTTAGGGTTACCTCCCTTTTGCAAACACTCACCTATCTCGTTGCGTAGGCAATATCTACACTCCATTAATATAGCATCTTTAGGCACACCACTTAAATCATAACCATCACTTATATGCTTAAAGCCACATAGCGAATAGAACTCCTTCGAGAGCGAGTTAGTTATATTTGCCCTACCATCTAACAATTCGCAATAGGGCTTGGGGTGCCTTATCGCTGCCCCGCTAGGTTTCGAATAACTCTCAAGCCTTCGTTGCTCTAGTGCTATAAGTAACTCTCTGCGCATACTATTTATCTGCGATATGGCAATAAACGGGATATTGCTATCACCATTCACATCCACCTTTAGCACCTCGAAAATAGTATCACCACTCTTTGATAGCTGTTCGGTGAGTGCCTTTAATACCTTTTCAGGATTTTTTGCCTCGTCCATCCTATCATCAAAGTGCTTAATGACCGTTACACCGTCAATATCAGTAGCCCTAAGAGTAACACTCTCCCGTGTTAGCGACACCTCAATTGTCACACCTATCTTACGAACAGTACCATCTACAGTTACTTTATCGCTAAAAACCTTATTATAGTTTCGATACAGCTTAGCACCAACAACCACTGACGACGAGTTATTAAGCGCAACAACGCTCTTATTCCCTTGCCTACGATAACTATTAACACTACTTCCGCCTGCCGATAAATCGGGGTTAATAAAACATAAACCATCACCGCCAACAAACTCGGTATTAGTAGAGATTACTATCTCTCCGCCTTGCAGCTTCCGTTCAACAACACCTACATATTCGCCCATCGCCTTCGGCGTAGCAAACGATGCTAACTTACCATCAGCACTTCCCGAAATAAAATAGCTAGTAAAGCTACGCGAGAAGCTAAGTGAAGGGTTAGGGGTGAAATGCAATTGCGAATCGCCCACCGAACTACGTTTATATCCACTATTGCAAGAGATAAATTTATCTAACTCCTTACGATAGTGCCCAACACTATTTTTTAGATATACAATATCTTTTAACCTACCCTCAATCTTAAACGAAGTGACCCCTGCATCAACCAACTGAGGAATATGGTGCGACAGATTCAAATCAAGTAGTGAGAGTAGGTGTTTATCTTTAATTAATACCTTACCCGAACCATCTACTAAATTATACTTAACCCTACACAGCTGCGAGCAGACCCCTCGATTACCACTCCTACCTGATAGAGCTTGCCCCATATAACATTGCCCACTCTCGGCAACACATATAGCACCGTGCACAAATGCCTCAATCTCGATATTTGATGCGGCTCGTATCTTAGCTATATCCTCTAACGAAGAGAATCGTTCAAGAATAACCCTCTCGAAACCTGCCTCTTCAATAAAGCGTACTTTATCTACCGTAGAGGCGGCCGCTTGAGTTGAGGCGTGCAACGGAATATCTAACCCCATCATTGCATAGGCCATATCTTGAATTATAAGAGCATCACACCCCATCTCAACTAACTTATGCGCCATTGCGCGCGCCTGCTCAAGCTCGTTATCGAACAGCAGGGTATTAAGTGTTACATATACCTTAACACTGAACTTATGAGCATACTCAACTAAACGAGCAATATCTTCAAGCGAGTTGCCTGCACTATTTCGAGCACCAAATTGCGGTGCACCGATATAGAGCGCATCTGCCCCACTATTAATTGCAGCAACACCATATTCGTAGCTCTTAGCTGGAGCCAGAAGTTCTAAGTATACCACCTCAACAACACTAAATTAACGAACGACCTGTCATATCAGCAGGCTGCTCAATATTCATTAGCTTAAGAACCGTAGGAGCTACATCAGCCAATACGCCACTCTCAACGCTTGTAACACTATCAGATACCACAATAAATGGAACAGGATTAGTTGAGTGCGCAGTATTTGGCGACCCATCGTTATTTACAACATAATCAGCGTTACCGTGGTCCGCAGTGATTAAGATGGTGTATCCAGCTGCTTTTGCCGCCTCAACAACCTCTTTAACCGAATCATCTACAACCCTTACAGCTTTAGCTACTGCATCATATATACCTGTGTGCCCTACCATATCACCATTAGCGAAATTTAAACATATAAAATCAGGTGTGTTCTCGTTAATCTCTTTAATAACAGCCTCTTTCACCTCTGGAGCACTCATCTCGGGTTTAAGGTCGTAGGTTGCCACCTTAGGCGATGGGATTAACACTCTACTCTCGCCTGCAAATGGCTCTTCACGCCCTCCGTTAAAGAAAAATGTTACGTGCGCATACTTCTCTGTCTCGGCAATATGTAACTGAGTACGTTGATTTTGAGATATAACCTCGCCCAATGTATTTACTATATTCTCTTTATTGTAAACAATATTTACATTCTTAAAATTATCATCATAAGGGGTCATTGTAAGATACTTAACTCCCTTAATAGTTTGCATACCCTCTTGTGGCATATCCTGCTCGGCTAGAACCTGAGTTATCTCGCGCCCTCTATCCGAACGGTAGTTATAACAAAATACAACATCGCCCTCCTTGATTGTTGCAATAGGAGCATTATTACTATCTACCCCAACTAGAGGCTTAATAAATTCGTCTGTTACACCACTATTATACGATGCTTTAACAGCAGCAACACCATCTGTAAAGTGCTCGCCCTCGCCATTAACAAGCATATCATAAGCCACCTTAACCCTATCCCAACGGTTATCCCTATCCATTGCATAGTAACGACCCACTATCGAAGCTAGCTTTGTACGCTTACCCTCGATATGCGAACATAGAGAGTTAATATAGCCAGCACCGCTTTGAGGGTCAGTATCTCGCCCATCCATAAAGGCGTGAACATATATTCCATTAACCGAATAACTCTCGGCAACATCAATTAAACGATATAAATGTTTATCTAGCGAGTGCACACCACCGTCTGATAGTAAGCCCATAAAGTGAATATTTACTCCATTCTCTTGAGCATAGGTAAATGCCTCGATAATTGTGCTATTTTTCTCTATGTCTCCACTCTTACACTCACGATTAATCTTTACTAGATCTTGGTAGACTACTCTTCCAGCCCCTAAATTAAGGTGCCCTACCTCTGAGTTACCCATCTGACCATCGGGTAGCCCTACCGCTTCGCCAGAAGCATTAAGTGTTGAGTGCGGATAACACTTAGTAAGATTTTCAATATTTGGAGCACCTGCCGTAGCTATCACATCCGACTGCGAACCATCACCTATGCCCCAGCCATCTAAAATCATTAATAAAACCTTGTTTTGCATATTCTATATCCTTAAATAATTATTATCCTTTAACAACCTCTTCTAATCTACAAAGATAGTGATTTTTAATGTAAGAACGCAAAAAATAGTCCATAATAATATTATTAATCCAAAACTTAAATTAATAATAGCTATTATTTTAACATTCAAGTTAAAATATTACTGATTTCATACGATATTTTATTCTAAAAATATTACCTTTGCAATAAAATAAAAATTCTATTAATTAAAAATAAATTATTATCTTATGAAAAAGTTAATTTTGTCGTTTTTTGTTGCTATAATGTCGATAGTAGCAATTTCATGTAATGAGAGTCAAGCAGGGGGAGTAAATCTAATCCCTAGTAACGCCTCTATGGTTGCCTCAATCAATGTAGGCACACTATTAACCAAAGGTGAAATTAGTAACACTACTATTGGTTCGATTGATGAAACTTTACTGTCGTTTGTCGAGGCTACCGATATAAACGAGCCTATATATCTATATATGACTACTAACGGAGAGATGGGCGTAATTGGTAAAATAAAGAGCATAGAACTTGTGCAAAAAATTATTGCCGAGGAGTTTGAAGATCACACAACAAAAAATCAAGTTGGCGCATTTACTGTTTATAGCGACGATAGCCAAACTACAATAGTTGCCGAGAATGGGAGTTACTATGTTGTGCTTATTTCGACCTCACAGTTAGATGGTAAGGTTTTATCACCTAAAGAGCTTATTGGTGCTATGACAGCTGAGAATAAGGCATACGAAAATCTTAAAGCAGAGAATATTGCTAAACTTGATAGTGATAGTGATATAGCGCTCATAATGAACACTTCAAAACCTATGAATGTGGCTATGACTACTCCTTACGATGCAAGTGCGCTTGAGGAGCTTGGTGATATGATTAGTCTTGTAACTATGAACTTCGAGAATGGTTCGATAGATCTATCAAGCGAGATACTATATGTAGAGAATAAGGCACTAGCTAACTTAGCATCAAAAGTATCGGGTGAGTACGATAAATTTCTTCCTGTAAGCCCTGTAATGTATTCGGCTGTATCTCTTGCACCGAAAAAAAGTCTTGCATTCTTATTTGATATGTATGTTAAGATGATTGAGGATATGACTGTTCAGTATGGTGCTCCTATTGGGGCAGAGGAATTTGTTGAGGGGGTTGAGCGTGCAGAGCAGTATGTTGAACTACTAAATGGTGATATTGTTCTTTCTGTTGGTCAGTCGCTAACAGATATAATTCTATTAGCCAAAGTTAAGGATAACAGTATCTTAGAGATGGTTAATGAAGATTTAAGAGAGATGGGAATAGTTTCCCCTAAACGTATTAGCGACACCGAATATTCGATATCAATGATGATGTTTACAATTAACTATGGTATACACAACGGTACATTCTATATTAGTTCTATGCCACAAGCACTAGAGGCGTTAAAAGCAGGTAAAGCACTATCTATGTCTTTCGAGCAATCGTCATTTATTAAAGACAACGCTAATTCGTATGGCTTAATGCTAATTGATATTAAAACATTACTATCTAACCCTATGATAGCAATGCTAATGGGTAGTGGAGCGTCTAATATTCCTTTCGTGCGTGCGATTGACAGAATGGAGGCAGTAAATAGTTCGCCTACCTCTGGAAAGGTGAAAGTGTTCTTAAACGATGACACCCAAAATTCGCTAAAGCTTATAATATCTGAACTTAGTGAATTATAATGAATAAGATAGAGTTAAATAATTGTATCCCTTTAGTATTCTCTGAAATAGATATCACATCCTCTCTTTGGGGGTGTGGTATCTCGTTTGAGAGGGGTAATCGCTACTTAATAAAAGCATCATCGGGAAGAGGAAAATCAACCTTTTGTAGCTATCTTGTTGGGCAGCGTAATGATTATAGTGGTAGCATATTATTTGACAATCAAACAATCCCTGCACTAAAAAGCGAAGAGTGGGTAAAGATACGGCAGAGCGAGCTTGCATACCTCCCACAAGGGCTTATGCTCTTCGACGAACTAAGTCCGCTCGAAAATATTGAACTTAAAAGCACCCTCACAAACCATAAAAGCAGCGAGTGGATAATTGATAGTCTTAATAGGTTAGGTTTAGGTGAACGTATCAATTCGCCCGTGGGCAGGTTATCTTATGGTGAAAAACAGCGTGTTGCTGCTATACGTGCACTATCTCAGCCATTCACATTTCTGCTGCTAGACGAGCCAGTGAGCCATCTTGATGATAACACAGCTAAAGTTATGTCGCAGCTAATAGAGCAAGAACTTGAATACAATAATGCGGCTCTTATTGCAACCTCTATCGGAAAAGAGCTCCCAATAGATTACAGCACGATAATAAATTTGTAGTATTATGAATAGGCTATATACTCTACTACTCGGGAAACTATCCCCTTTACGTCTTACTCTCTTCACCCTTACTCAGGTGATAGGTATGGCTTTAATTGCCTTATCTCTATATCTATATTTCGATGCTCGTAGTGCTATTGCTAGCCTATCAGGGCAGAGCGATTATATTGTAATAAATAAGAAGGTAGGATTACTAGATAGCTTTATTGATGGTAAAGGCGAATTTTCGGAACGTGAAGTAAAGCGGCTAAAGGGCGTTGAGGGGGTTATGGATGTGGGTGAATTTATATCGTCGCAGTTTCGTGTATCTGGAGGGGTAACTATACCCTCAATGGGCGGTTATCGGTCGGAGATGTTTTTCGAGGCGGTAGACGATAGATTCGTTGATAGCGATAACCCTGATTGGAGCTATAAGCAAGGTAGCGGAGTAATTCCAATTATTTTACCTAAGAACTACCTTAATCTCTATAATATAGGATTCTCGCAAGGGATAGGCACACCTAGAGTATCGGAGGGCGTTGTTAAGAGTGTAGCTATTGATATAGTAATTACCGATAAAAACGGTAAAAATCACCGATTTAAAGGAAGAGTGGTTGATTTTTCGAATAGGATAAATAGCATACTTGCCCCTAAAGAGTTTGTGCAATGGGCAAACAATACACTAGCAGGTAGCGATGATAGTTCGCCACGAAGATTAATAGCAAAGATAAACCCTGCTATGAGCAGCACAATTGAGAGCTACATAGAAGAGCAAGGATACGAGCTAGAGGGTAAAATGTTTAATGCCGAAGGGGTAAATACAGTGCTTGGGCTTGTTGTTACAGCACTGCTGATTATTGGTGTAGTGATAACAATTTTATCGCTCTCGCTTCTGCTATTAACATTCTATCTTATTATCGAGCGTGGCCGAGAGAAAATAGCTGCTCTACTACTTATTGGTTACCCTACCACCGAGGTAATTAAACCCTATACTATTGTAGCTAATAGGTTAATAACCGTATCATTTGCAGTTGCTATTACATTATCAGCTATAATCAGACACTTGTATATTAGGTCGTTAGAAAGTAGGCTCGATTTCACAACATCTTATATCAACATTATTATTCCGCTTACTGTATTAATTGTCCTATTTGTAACTATTATTATTGTAGTTAAACGAATGGTGCACAAGGGTATTTCCTAAGGCTAATTCGCAAAACTCTAGCTCAAGAAGGCTTTTCCCATAAGCACGTCATC
>CAYJHM010000076.1:0-9679 GCA_964369935.1 uncultured Rikenellaceae bacterium | reverse complement strand
ATGGGGGTAAATATTAGCTTTTAGTTATTTTAACAGATGTAAGTCAGGTGATTTGCATTTAGGGAATCTCCCTTAATGTGTACGAAAACCATTAAAATGTATATCCTAACGTTAGCAACAGACTTGTTGATGAACTTAATGTATCGTATAGGTTATTGTTAAACATATTATTACTACTACACACCCTTGCCCCTATCAAGAAACTTTTACTTAACTTGTAGTTATAGCCAATATTAGAGGAGTAATTTAACCCCAGCGAGGTATTTGTTGTTGCAGATTCACGGTACGACCTTACCGATAGCCCTATACTAGCACCTAAATATAATTGGTGCTTTTTATTATCAATAAAGTAACTGTAAATAGCAGGGTTTAATGTGTAGTTATAATGCCTACCTATATAACTACCTGAAAGAGAAAGAATATCGAAACCAAACTCTGCTCCATAGGCAAAATATTTATGCTGCTTAACAAGAAATGTAGTTTTATGCCCCATTCCCCTATATCCAAGGTCACTCCTAGCATGACCCTGACTAATCATAATTGAATATTTTTTTGGGACATCCTGCCCCATAACTTTAGCACTGCAAAACAATGCTACAACAAACACCAGTGTTGATAAAATTCTTTTAAACTTCATTCTTATATCGTTTTAAGTTAATATCCGCTACAAAAGTAATCATAATTTAACAAATTACAAAATAAAACTCTTTATTTCTATTTATCAAGTAATTATAATTTCTAGCTAAAATAATAGAGCTGCACCAATTTCGTAACATGAATATTTTATATATTGTAAATTGAGCAAAAAATAGTATCTTTGCAGTTATCAAGTTCTAAATTAATTTATCATTATGACTAAATTTGCTCACTTACACGTTCATACTCAATACTCTATACTAGATGGTGCTTCCAATATCAAGAAATTACTTGAAAGGGCTGTTCAGTTAGAGATGCCTGCTATTGCAATCACCGATCACGGAAATATGTTTGGGGTTAAACAATTTCACGAAACAGCTAGCAAACTTAAGATTAAACCAATCTTAGGTTGCGAGGTTTATGTTGCCCCACGAGCTAGAGAGCTAAAAGAGAGCAAGGAGCTTGATGCATCGAACCGTCACCTTATTCTGCTAGCTAAAAACAGTATAGGATACCATAACTTAACTAAAATGGTATCGTACAGCTGGTTAGATGGTTATTATTATCGTCCACGAATAGATAAAACACTTCTTGAGAAGCATTCGGAAGGTATTATTTGTTGTAGTGCATGCCTTGGTGGCGAGATTCCGCAATACATAATGAATGGGCAGATGGATAAAGCCCGAGAGTGTGCCTTATGGTTTAAATCGATATTTGGAGAGGATTATTATTTAGAGTTACAGTTGCACAAGAGTAGCCGAGCGGAGCTAAATCATCGTATATATAATAATCAGATTGAGGTAAATAGGGAGCTATTAAAGTTAGGTCAAGAGTTAGGCATTAAGTGCATTGCAAGTAATGATGTACACTTTGTTATGGAGAATGATGCAGCGGCTCACGATCACCTGATATGCTTAAATACAGGGAAAAATTTCGATGACGAGGATAGGATGCGCTACACAAGTGCCGAGTTTCTTAAATCTACCGATGAGATGCTTGAACTTTTTCCTGATAACCCTGAACTGATATATAACACAGCTGAGATTGTTGAAAAGGTGGAGAACTACTCGCTCTCGCACCCTGCTTTTATGCCCGACTTCCCTCTGCCTGATGATTTTATTATCAATATCGAGAGGTTTAAGGTTATCATAACAAATTCGATAAGAATTTTTGCCGAGAAGTTGATAAAAGATAATAGCGAGCTAGAGGCTAAGGTTAATGAGTTATGCCAAACTCTTGAAAGTGCCCCATCATTAGAGGTAATCGACACTACCCTACTGTCTGAGGGCGACAAATGGCCAAAGGAGCTAGATTTACCCGAGCGTCGTGCTATTTCACGACAATATATATACCTTGAACATATTACATTTGAGGGGGCGAGAGTACGTTATGGCGAAAATATCGAGCCTAGCACCGTTGAGCGCATAGAGTTCGAGCTCTCGACTATCGAGCGTATGGGATTCCCTGGTTACTTTTTAATTGTATGGGACTTTATTGCTGCGGCTCGTGCGATGGGTGTATCGGTTGGGCCTGGTAGGGGCTCGGCAGCAGGTTCGGTTGTTGCTTACTGCTTGAAGATTACCAATATCGACCCAGTGAAATATGACCTACTATTCGAGCGATTCTTAAACCCCGAACGTGTCTCTATGCCCGATATTGATATCGATTTTGATGAGGACGGACGAGAAGAGGTTATGCGATATGTGGTAAATAAGTATGGCGCCGAGCGTGTTGCTCATATTATCACTTTCGGTAAGATGGGGGCAAAAAATGCTATTCGCGATGTTGCTCGTGTTCAGCAGCTACCTCTTAACGAAAGTAATAGGCTATCGAAACTAGTGCCCGAGCGACCAGGAATATCATTAGCCGATGCGTTTAAGGAGGTAAAAGAGCTAGGGGATGAACGAAACAGCACAAACTCGCTGATAAAAAATACATTGATGTATGCCGAAACTCTAGAGGGGTCGGTACGGCAGACAGGTGTGCATGCTTGTGGAATCATTATAGGCAAAGACGATTTAGAGAATTTTGTACCAATGTCTACGGCTAAGGGGGCAGAATTGGCAGTTGTGCAGTACGATGGTAAGTATGTTGAGGATATAGGACTATTAAAGATGGACTTCTTGGGGCTTAAAACCCTATCAATCATTAAGGATGCCGTAGCAAATGTGCGTCAATCGAGAGGTATCGAGGTTGATATTGATAATGTAAGCCTAGAGGACGAATTAACCTTTGAGCTATACTCGAATGGTGGCACTACGGGCATATTCCAGTTCGAGTCGCCAGGTATGAAGAAGCACCTACGAACGCTTAAACCAAATAAGTTCGAGGATTTAATAGCAATGAATGCCCTCTATCGTCCAGGCCCGATGGAATATATCCCATCGTTTATTAATCGTAAACACGGAGTAGAGCCTATCAAGTATGATATCGACGATATGGAGGAGTATATAGGTAATACTTATGGTATTACGGTCTATCAAGAGCAGGTGATGCTCTTATCGCAAAAGTTAGCCAATTTTACTAAGGGGCAAGCCGATACTCTACGTAAAGCGATGGGTAAGAAACAGAAAGAGGTTCTTGACAAGATGAAAAGTACCTTTATCGAGGGGGCAACCTCTAATGGATATGATGCTAAGGTGTGCGAGAAAATTTGGTCGGACTGGGAAGAGTTTGCTAAATATGCGTTTAATAAATCACACTCTACCTGCTACGCCTATGTGTCGTACCAGACAGCATATATGAAGGCGCACTACCCTTCCGAGTTTATGGCTGCTGTACTTAGCCGCAACTTCTCTGACATAAAGAAAATAGCATTCTTTATGGACGAGTGCCGTGCAATGGGACTACCTGTGAAAGGGCCAGATGTAAATAAGAGCCGATTAGAGTTTTCGGTTGATAGCGAAGAGAATATCCGCTTTGGTTTATCGGCAATAAAGGGTGTTGGAACAGCGGCATCGGAGGCTATCATATCAGAGCGTGAGAAAGGTGGCGAGTTCACCGATGTTTATAATTTTATCGAACGTATAGACCTACGAGCAGTTGGAAAAAAGACTATCGAGAATCTAATTCTTGCAGGTGCATTCGACTCGCTTATAACATTTCATAGATCTAAGTTTTTATCTATACCTACCGACGAGAAACTTCACTTTCTTGATTTGCTAGCAAATTATGGAGTGACCTATCGTGAGGAGAAAAACGAATCTGTCAATTCGTTGTTCGGGGGGTTCGAGGAGACTGTTGATATGATTAAGCGTCCTGATTATCCACACGCATCGTTACCTGAATGGACACAGTTAGCTACCCTAACAAGAGAGAAGGAGTTGATAGGTATGTATGTATCGTCGCACCCTTTAGACGACTATAAATATCTGATAGATAAGCTAACAAATATGGATTTAAACACACTAAATCAGGCTGATGCGCATAAAGATAAAGATTTTAGCGTGGCAGGTATGGTTAGTGCTGTAACTCATGGTACAACAAAAAATGGAAGTCAATTTTGCCGTATGACAGTTGAGGATTATGGGGGCAGTTATGAGTTTGCATTTTTTAGTGGCGATTTCGACAAGTTTAGAAACTACTACTTCGAGGGCAATATGATTTTTATTCAAGGGCGAATAACTCAGCGTTTTAAAGATGCCAATTATACTCCTAGGGTAACTACTATTATGTCGCTTGAAGAGACAAAAGATAAGAGAGTACAGTTAGTAGGTGTGCGTTTAAGGGCAGCAGATATAACCGACAAGTTGGTTGACTCGCTACAAGTGATGTGCGAAGAGTTTCCTGGTACTGTACCACTTCACTTCACTATCTACGACAATAAAGGCGAGGTGTATGTTGATATGTTTTCGTCGCACTATAAAGTGGAGGTAAATAAGCAGTTAATTAACCTATTAGAGAGTAATAACCTAAATTACCGCTTCTCATAACTATACTAATATACTTTAAGCAATACATATCTAAAAATCAAATATTTATACTATTTAATAAATTATTTTATTGTCAAAATGAGAAAATTAGATATATTTTTGCTAAATTTGTAGCCTAGTGGCTTTTATTCCACTTTTTAAAATGATAAATACTCTAAAATATGCAAGAAAAGATTTTAATTCTCGATTTTGGGTCACAATACACGCAGCTGATTGCTCGTCGTGTAAGAGAGCAGAATATCTACTGTGAGGTACACCCATTTAACAAAATACCTACTATTGAGGGCTCGTTCAAAGGGGTAATTCTATCAGGAAGTCCATCATCGGTAAGAGAAGAGGGCGCTCCACGTTTCGACCTATCTAACATTAAGGGTAAATTACCACTTTTAGGTGTATGCTACGGTGCTCAATACTTAGCTCACCACTTTGGTGGCGAAGTTAAGCCTTCAAATACGCGCGAGTATGGTAGGGCAATAATGAGTGTTGTTAATAGCGACGACCAATTAATGAAGGGATTAAGCAACGAATCGCAAGTATGGATGTCGCATGGCGACACTATCTGTTCGATACCAGAGAATTATAAAATAATAGCTAGCACGGAGAGTGTGGCAGTAGCCGCTTACCGTATCGAGGGCGAGCAGAGTTGGGGTATTCAGTTTCACCCTGAGGTGTACCACTCTACCGAGGGCACACAGCTACTAAAAAACTTCCTGTTTGATGTATGTGATTGCAAAGGTGATTGGACTCCAGCCTCGTTTGTTAAGAGCAGTGTTGAGGAGTTACGGGCACAGGTTGGTAATGACAAAGTTATTCTTGGATTATCGGGTGGTGTTGATTCGTCGGTTGCTGCCGAACTTCTTAAGCGTGCAATAGGTGATAGGCTAATCTGTATATTTGTAGATTTAGGCATACTTCGTAAGAACGAATTTGAAGATGTATTAGAGTCGTACAAAAGTATGGGTTTAAATGTTATTGGTGTAGATGCTAAAGAGGCATTTTTTGCTAAACTTGTTGGTGTTACCGATCCTGAGGCTAAGCGTAAGATAATAGGCGCAAGCTTTATTGATGTATTTGATGCTGAAGCAAAGAAGATAGAAGATGCTAGATGGTTAGCTCAAGGCACAATATACCCTGATGTTATCGAGTCGGTATCGGTAAATGGCCCATCGGCAACAATCAAGTCGCACCACAATGTAGGTGGACTTCCAGAGAAGATGAATCTTAAAATTGTTGAGCCACTTAGATTACTATTCAAAGATGAGGTTCGCCGTGTAGGTCGTGAGATGCAGGTACCTGAGGCTATCCTTACTCGTCACCCATTCCCTGGCCCTGGCTTAGGTATCCGTGTTCTTGGCGAGGTGACACAAGAGAAGGTTGCTATCCTACAAGATGCTGATAAGATATTTATTGATATGCTTAAAGAGCACTCGTTATACGATAGTGTATGGCAGGCAGGTGTTATGTTACTACCTGTTCAGAGTGTTGGTGTGATGGGAGACGAGCGCACATACGAAAACTGTGTTGCTCTACGTGCTGTTACCTCAACCGATGGAATGACAGCCGATTGGGTACATCTTCCTTACGAGTTCCTTGCTAAGGTATCAAACGAAATAATAAATAAGGTTAGAGGAATTAACCGAGTAGTTTACGATATAAGTTCAAAACCACCAGCAACAATCGAGTGGGAATAGGCATTAAATATTTTATATATGGCACATAAATCGGGCTTTGTTAATATAGTAGGAAATCCTAATGTAGGTAAATCAACACTGATGAACTCGCTAGTTGGCGAGCGTCTGTCGATTATCACCTCGAAAGCACAAACAACACGTCATCGCATAATGGGTATTGTTAATGGCGAGGATTTTCAGATTGTCTACTCTGATACTCCTGGTGTTCTTAAACCCAACTATAAGCTTCAAGAGAGTATGCTTAAGTTTTCTACTGGCGCACTATCTGATGCCGATGTTATCCTATATGTTACCGATACGGTTGAACTGATGGATAAGAATCGTGATTTTATTGATAAGGTAAAGGCACAAAATGCACCTATTATACTTATTATAAATAAGATAGATCTTACTACTCAAGAGATTCTTGAATCAATGGTACAGAGGTGGCACGAGGAACTTCCAACTGCCACTATTATACCTGTTTCGGCAATCGAGAAGTTCAATATCGAGCCAATAATAAACTTGATTGTAAAGCTACTACCTGAGGGCGAGCCATACTTCCCGAAAGATACCTTAACGGATAAACCTATGAGGTTCTTTGCCTCAGAGATAATACGCGAGAAGATATTAACCAACTACCAAAAAGAGATTCCATACTCTGTTGAGGTGGTAGTAGAGAGCTACAAAGAGAGTTCTAAGTTGGATACTATATCTGCTGTTATTAATGTGGCACGACAATCGCAAAAGGGGATTATTATAGGTCATAGGGGGCAAATGCTCAAAAAAGTTGGCATGGAGGCTCGTAAAGAGCTGGAGCTATTCACAGGCAAACGAATTTTCCTTGAGTTATATGTTAAGGTGAACGAAGATTGGCGAGATAGCGATAAAGCACTCAAAAATTACGGTTACAGCGAATAATCAGATAATATTATGAGATACCTAGCAAGCGAAATAGCAGAGATAGTTGGAGGCGACCTTTACGGTAGCAATAACACTATTAGCGAGGTTATCTTTGATAGCCGTAGTGTATTTAACCCCACAGGGGCAATATTTATTGCTCTTAGTGGAGCACTCAGTAATGGGCACAACTATATACCGCAACTCATTTCGCAGGGTGTATCATCATTTCTTGTAACAAAAAGCTATATCGCCTCGAAGGGAGTAGCTAATACGTCCGATAAAATTTCATATATTGCAGTTGAAGAGCCACTTACAGCTCTTCAACTGCTTGCTTCTCACTACCGCTCACAGCTCAATTCGTTAGTTGTGGCTGTTACAGGTAGTAACGGCAAGAGTATAGTAAAAGAGTGGATTCATCAACTAATAACCGATTTTCCGCTCTTCCGCTCGCCCAAGAGTTATAACTCGCAGCTTGGGGTGGCGTTATCACTCTTACTTATCCCCGAAAAAGTTGATGTTGCAGTCATCGAGGCTGGAATTTCTCAACCTAACGAGATGGGTAAACTAGAGAAGATGATTAAACCCTCTATTACTATTATAACCAATATAGGCGAGGCACACGGCGAAAATTTTACATCTGTCGAGAGTAAACTAAACGAGAAATTAATCTTAACTAAAGGCTGCTCTAAAATTGTGGTCAATAGCCAAACTGCAAAGATGATTGATAATTCGATTTGCAGAGAGAGACTATTTATCTGGGGCAGCGAGGGCGATGTTGATATTAAGATACATTCAACCGATAGAGGCGCGATCGAATTTTCGTATTTAGGATGTAACTACCTTGCTATTACACCATTTAATGATAGTGCATCATACGAGAATATTATGAGTGTTATCTCGTTAGGTGCACTGCTGAATATCGATATCGAAACTTTATGCCGAAGAACCGAACTATTATCGCCAGTACCAATGCGCCTTGAAATAATCGACGGGGTAGATAATTCGGTTATAATAAACGACTGTTACAATAGCGACTATAACTCGTTAAGTGTAGCACTCTCGCACCTAAATAACCTATCAATCGACGGAAAAAGGGTTGTTATACTATCTGATATAGTAGGCTCCGCTCGTAACGAAGAGGAGCTATATAGTGATGTCGCCCAGCTATTAAATAACAGCAAAGTAAACGAACTTATAGCAATAGGTTCTAAGATAGGCACAGGGCTAAATCAACGGTTCAATGGTGTCTTACGTATGTACAGTACTACCGAGGAGTACCTACAATCAATTCACACCGAAGATTTAAGCAATAAGACAGTATTAGTAAAGGGGTGCCGCAATTTCGGATTCGAGAGAATTACCGAGAGACTTCAGGCTAGGCAGCACACTTCGGTAATTGAGGTTAATATCGACTCGTTAATTCAAAATTATCGTCTATTCCGTTCGTACCTCAAACCTACAACAAAAATGGTTGCTATGGTTAAAGCTATGGCATACGGTAATGGCTATTACGAGGTTGCCTTAGCCCTCCAGAATAGCGGAGTAGATTATTTAGCTGTTGCATATATAGACGAGGGGATTGAGCTACGTGAGAGGGGAATAACTACTCCAATAATTATCTTAAACTCTAATCCTTACGACTATCCAAAAATATTTGAATATAACCTAGAACCAGAGATATATAATTTCTATTCGCTTGAACAATTCTCACGCGAGGGAGCACGCCTAGGTGTTAAGCACTACCCTATCCACATTAAACTAGATACAGGTATGCACCGAATGGGCTTTATGCCAAACGAGATAGAGGAGCTAAAGAGCTTACTAAAGAACAATACCACACTGAAGGTATCATCAATATTTTCGCATCTTAGCTCTAGCGATGACCCTATGCTTGATAACGAATCGGAGCGTCAAATCGAGGAGTTTATTAAGGGTTACACCACTCTTGATTTCCCCGATGCTATAAAGCATATATGCAATAGCTGCGGAGTGATACGTTTCCCTCATGCCCATTTCGATATGGTACGTGTAGGTTTAGGGCTATACGGGATAACTTCACTCGCTGATATTTCGCTTAAAGATGTAACATCGCTCCACTCCACTATCCTGCAAATTAAACGAATATCTAAGGGCGATTATGTGGGCTATAACATAGGAGAAGTAGCAACTAAGGATAGTGTAATAGCAATATTATCGATAGGATACGCCGACGGATTAAATCGAAAGTTAGGGCGCGGACGCTGGAGTGTTAAACTAAAAGGCAAGCGCTACAAGATAATTGGCAATATAAGTATGGACACCTGTGCCGTTGATATTACTGGAGCCGATGCAAAAGAGGGTGACCGTGTAACAATCATCTCAGGCAGTCAAGATTTTCAGCTTATATCTGAAATTATCGACACTATACCATACGAAATATTAACGGCTATATCTACAAGAATAAAAAGAGTATATGTTAGAGAGTAGCTTTACATCAGATAATCAAGCACTTAACGAATAAATTAAAAAATTACAAAAAAAAATACGAAAAAAAATTTG
>CAYJHM010000075.1:1206-9764 GCA_964369935.1 uncultured Rikenellaceae bacterium | reverse complement strand
AAAAAATGAATCTATTAGAAACTATTATCATAGCCATAGTTGAGGGGCTAACAGAATTTTTACCAGTGTCATCTACTGGACATATGATTATTGCACAAGATTTAATGGGGGTCGAGAGTACTGCTTTTGTTAAAGCATTTACTGTAATTATTCAGTTTGGGGCTATCCTTTCGGTGGTTGTGCTATATTGGAAGCGCTTTTTTCAGTCGTGGGATTTTTATAAAAAACTACTTATTGCCTTTATTCCTGCTGCGGTGCTAGGGTTAATTTTTAGCGATATTATTGATTCGTTCCTTGAAAAGGTGTGGGTTGTTGGAATGATGCTTATTGTTGGAGGTGTTGTGATGCTATTTGTTGATAAATGGTTTGCTAAAAGCACTAATAACGACGATGTGACAGATAAAAAAGCCTTTAAGATAGGGGTATTTCAGGCTATGGCAATGATTCCAGGTGTTTCACGTTCGATGGCAACAATAGTTGGAGGTATGGCACAGGGTTTAACTCGTAAAGCAGCAGCCGAGTTCTCGTTTTTCTTAGCTGTTCCAACAATGTTTGCCGCTATGTGTTATAAAATAATGCAATTACTATCCGAGCCAAATGGAGTTGATATTATCTCAGAAAATTTAGTTACTTTAGCTATCGGTAATATTGTTGCGTTTATTGTGGCTATGTTAGCAATAAAATTCTTTATCGGATTTGTTACAAAATACGGATTTAAGGCTTTTGGTTACTATCGAATTGTGGTAGGAGCACTGATTTTACTGCTATTATAACCCATTTTTATTTACTAAATATTTTTTACTATGCCTAAAGAGATAAGTGTTGTTCTAACTCCAGAAAATGCTGCTAAGACAGGGCAATATATAATAATTGCTGCCAGAGAGCTGCGCATCTCTCCTGAGCGTATTACCGAGGTGCGTATTAAGCGTAAGTCTATTGATGCACGCAAACGAGATATAAAAGTTAATCTTACCTTTCTGGTCTACCTTGATGATGAACCTAAAGAGCAAGAGTTTAATTTCGATTTTAAAGATGTAAGCTCGGCACCTGCTGTTGCAGTCGTGGGTAGTGGTCCTGCAGGGCTGTTTGCTGCTCTTAGGCTTATAGAGCTAGGGTTAAAGCCAATAATTATCGAGCGAGGTAAGGATGTGCACAGCAGAAAAATTGATATTGCAACTATCAACCGTAATGGTGAGATAGATATTAACTCGAACTACTGCTTTGGTGAGGGTGGGGCTGGTACCTACTCAGACGGTAAACTGTTTACCCGTTCGAAAAAGCGTGGCAATGTTACTCGTACACTTCAGATATTGTATAATCACGGAGCAAGCGAGGAGATTTTATATATGTCGCACCCGCACATAGGTACTGATAAACTTCCTACTGTTATAGAGAATATTCGTAATACAATTATTCATTGGGGGGGTGAGGTGCACTTCAATACGCAGGTGGTTGATGTAGATATTATAGATGATAGGTTGATAGGTGTAGTAACGGATAAAGGCGATAAGATTGAGGCCGAAGCTACAATAATAGCTACGGGGCACTCCTCGCGCGAGATGTACGAACTGTTACACGCTCGTGGTGTAGAGCTCGAGGCTAAACCTTTTGCTATGGGTGTGAGGGTAGAGCATCAGCAGCGTTTGATAGATTCGATTCAATACTCACGAGGCGAGAGGGGTGATTTTCTGCCTGCTGCCGAATATTCGCTTGTGGCTCAGGTTGCAGGGCGTGGTGTATACTCGTTCTGTATGTGCCCGGGGGGCTTTATTGTACCTGCTGGAGTACGCCCAGGCGAGGCGGTAGTGAATGGAATGTCGCCAGCACGTAGAAATTCAAAGTTTGCTAATTCGGCTATTGTTACGGAGATAAGAGAGAGTGATTATGCTCATCTTATTCCTCAATATGGTGTGTTAGCGGCTCTTAAATATCAACAACAACTCGAAGAGCTAGCCTTTGCTAATGGCGGAGGTAATCAGATTGTTCCAGCACAGCGTTTAACCGATTTTTTAAAGGGTAAGCTATCAGCCGATTTACCAGCTATGTCGTATATACCAGGTGGGGAATCCTCTAATATGCAACAGTGGCTACCCGAGGTTATATATCAGTCGCTAAAGGGCGGATTTGTTAATTTTGGCGAGAAGATGCGAGGATTTGTTACTAAGGAGGCAACAGTTTTGGGTGTCGAGTCGCGCACCTCATCACCTGTTCGTATTCCGCGTGATAAAGAGACCTTAGAGCATATCAGGGTTAAAGGTTTATTTCCTGCTGGCGAGGGTGCTGGTTATGCAGGGGGTATAGTATCTTCGGCGCTTGATGGCGAGAGGATAGCCGATGCTATAGCAAACTCAATTAAATAGTTATGTCGATAGTTATAAGTAGAGATAAGAGCCTTAAAAGGTATAATAGTTTTGGGTACGAGGCAACAGCCGATACATTTATCGAGTTTACCAATCCAGACGACCTACCTGATGTGTTTGATAGTATTGGCGATAGACAATATATTGTTCTGGGGGGTGGATGCAATACTCTGTTTGTTGATTCTAACTACTCGGGGGTGGTGATTCACCCTATGGGGCAGCGAATAGACCTAGTTGCCGAATATAGCAGTTATGTGCTAGTTGAGGCAGAGGCAGCGGTTGATTGGGATGCCTTTGTTGAGTACTCGCTAGCTAGGGGGTATTGTGGGGTTGAGAATCTAACCGCTATTCCTAGTAGCATAGGTGGTGTTGCAGTTCAAAATATTGGTGCTTATGGTGTCGAGGCTTGTGATGTAATTGAAGCGGTACACTATTACGATACTCTTTTAGGCGAACATAAGGTTATAGCAGGCAGTAAATGCGAGTTTGGGTACCGAAATTCGATATTTAAAAACGAGCTAAAGGGGCGAGCAGTTATAACGTCGGTGCTCTTTAGGTTGTCGTTAGAGTTTAAACCTAATTTGTCGTACGGGGCATTAAGTGAGCTGCAAAGTGATAGTGTCACTCCTCGGTTGATTAGCGAGCGAGTTCGTGATATTAGGCAGAGTAAGCTACCTAATCATAAAGAGGTGGGTAACGGCGGTAGTTTTTTTAAAAATCCCGTTGTTAGCCAACAAACCTATTCAAAATTAATAGAGCAATATCCTGATATGCCATCATATCCCGATAGTGGGGGAGTGAAACTGCCTGCTGCGTGGCTAATAGAACAGGCAGGATGGCGAGGTCATACCGAGGGTAGTGTAGGTGTGCACCCTAAACAGGCACTTGTTTTAGTGCACTACGGTGGTGGTAATGGGGCTCAGATGATTGCTCTAGCTGATAAAATAATCGAGAGTGTAAAGATTAAATTCGGAGTAGAGATTTCGCCCGAAGTAGTAATAGTTTATAATAGTTAAGAATTATAGATGGTTGATAGGTTTCATAAAAGGGTTAAAGAGTTATCCAGCTCTAACAGCCGATTACTATTGGCTGTTAGTGGAGGTGTTGATTCGATGGTAATGCTACGGCTAGCCATTGAGGCAGGTCTCGCTGTTGGGGTTGCTCACTGTAATTTTTCGCTTCGTGGCGAGGAGTCGGATGGCGATATGGAACTTGTTCGTAGCGAGTGCAGTAGGTTAAACTTACCTTTTCACCCTATTGTGTTTGATACCTATAATGAGATGGCTAAAAGGGGCGAATCGTTGCAGATAGTTGCTAGAGAACTTAGGTATGGGTGGTTTGATAAGGTGTGTGCCGATTATGGCTATACACATATAGCTATTGCGCATAATAGCGGAGACAGCGTTGAGACTATGTTTATTAATATGTTGCGAGGAACTGGGCTAAAGGGGATGATTGGTATTCCTACCACACGAGGGGCAATTATTAGACCTCTGATGATATTCTCACGTAACGAGATAGAGAGCTATGCTGTTGCTAATGGTGTTAGTTGGCGAGACGATTCGACCAATAGTGGTACTAAGTATCTACGTAATAAACTGCGTCATAATATTATCCCTCAATTTAAAGAGATAGAACCAAATTTCGAGAAGATAGTTATGGGTAATATCTCACGAATGGAGGCCGCAAATAGTTTTATTTGTTGTATGGTTGATGAGGTGATGCGTCGTGCTGTATCGCTCTATCGTGGGCGCATAACTATATCGCTTAATGTGTTAGAGGGGTATAACCCTTTCGAGTTTCTGCTGTACGAGGTGTTATCACGATATGGTTTCCGTTCTAATGTGGTGAGCGAAGTTGCTTTATCTTATGCAAAAGGGGCATCTGCCACATTCTTATCAGACAGCTATAAGGGGGTGCTTAGCCATTCGCTATTGATTCTTACTCCGTTAAACGAATCGTTGTTGTACCCCGAGGAGCAATGTATTACAGATTTTAGCTATCAAGGAGTAGTTAGTTTCGAGGTGGTTGATTATGATGATAAATTCAAATTTAAACAAGATAGTGCAGTAGCTTATCTCGATGCAGATAAGGTGACCCTGCCCTTTACCCTACGTAGTTGGCACGAGGGTGATATATTTGTTCCGTTTGGAATGAGTGGGAAGAAGAAGCTGAGCGACCTATTTATTGATATGAAGGTGCACTTGGCGGATAAAAAATCGATTCCGATATTGGTTGATGGTTCGGGAGATATATTGTGGGTTGTTAATTTGCGTAGCGATAACCGCTATCGTGTAAGCAGCTCAACAAAACAGGTTTTAATAGTAAGTTTTTTAGGTAGTGATGATAGATAAACAACGAGTAGCATTTCATACCCTAGGGTGTAAGCTGAATTTCTCGGAGAGCTCGGCAATAGCTCGCCAGTTCGAGGAGGGGGGCTTTGTGCGTGTGTCCTCAAACGAAGAGGCTGATATATACATTATTAATAGCTGTTCGGTAACAGAGAGTGCCGATAAGAAGTGCCGAAATATTATTCGTAAACTTCACCAAAAGAACCCAAAAGCGATAGTTGCAGTTATAGGATGCTATGCCCAACTTAAAGCCGAGGAGATAGCCGCCATTGAGGGGGTTGATTTAGTTGTTGGGAGCGATAGTAAAGGGCAACTTTTTGAGCTTGTACGTAATCTTAGCGAGCGTGGTAAAGGAATTATCCATACATGCGAGACAGAACAGATTACGTCATTCTTTAGTGCCTTCTCTTCGGGCGATCGTACCCGCTCGTTCTTAAAAGTTCAAGATGGGTGTAGCTACCACTGTTCGTACTGTACTATACCGCTAGCAAGGGGCGAAAGCCGTAGCCCTTCGATTGATAGTGTTATTGAAAATGCTCGTGAAATTGCATCGAAAGGGATAAAAGAGGTTGTTATAACAGGTGTGAATACAGGTGATTTTGGACGAGGTACTACCGAAAATTTCTTGTCGTTAATCGAGGCTCTTGATAAGGTTGAGGGTATCGAGCGTTATCGTATCTCTTCAATCGAACCTAATCTGTTAACAGATGAGATAGCTCAATTCTGTCATCGTTCATCAAAATTTCAACCTCACTACCATATACCACTTCAGGCAGGTAGTGATAGGGTGCTAGCCGCTATGCGACGAAGATATACAACAGCGCAATTCAGAGAGCGAATTGAGGCTCTTCGTGCGCTAGATTCGGATATATTTATCGGTATAGATGTGATTGTTGGTTTCCCTGGCGAGGGAGAGAGCGAGTTTGAGGAGTGTATCACTCTTCTCAACGAATTAGGGCCAGCATTTCTGCATATCTTCCCTTATTCAGAGCGACCTAACACCGATGCTATTCATTTAGATGATAAGGTGTCTGCTACGGTGAAAAATAGCCGAGTAAAGCGTTTAGAGGCCCTCTCAAATAGGTTTCATTACGAGTTTTGTAGTCGTTTTGTAGGTAAAAAGGCAAAAGTGCTTATCGAGGGAACACGTAAGGGGGGTATGATGCACGGCTACACCGAGAATTATATAAAAGTATCTTTGCCATACGATAAAAATTTGATTGGCAAGATAGTAGAGGTTAAAATTACAGAGATAGATAACAATACTTGCGAGGCATTAGCAACCATATTATAAAACAAAGCATTAAATTACAGTCGTATGAAAAATTTTGAGCGTTGTGAAGGGAAACTACTATATAATAGTTTTTCGATGGTGTTTATGGAGACACTAACCCTGTGTGATAAGTTTGAGGGGGTGAGAGCATTAAATCCTATATTTGAGCCTGTTAAAGATGATTTTATTGATAGGCAAATATTCTCCAGTTCTCTTAATTTCTTGTCTCGATATACTCTACCATCGTTTGATATATACATCACGGTAGCAGAGAGCAATAACAACTTTGAACCCTTTAGTGTTAAGGGTAAAATGTATGTTAATAGTACACTGTTTTTTACCAGTACGGTTTTAATGTCGTATAGGTTAGTGATAGATAATATTAGTGATGATCAGAGTTCTGTTAATGGTTCGTATGGCTGTAAGGTATCGCTTGATAGGCTAGATACTGATCAACTGATTGCTTTAAGTGGAATTTTTCAAGATTTAGAGTATTGGGCTTATGATAGTCAGAGTGGTAGTCACTCGATTGACGGTATTAAAAGGGGTATCATAGTTAATAATTTCTATATCGATGATAAATATAATGTAGACCTTACTAATGGGGTAACAATTAATAGTGGCACTCTGCGTGAGGTTCAAAATCGCTTTAATGGGTTGCTCAATAAAAATTGTTCGAATGTTACAAACAAAAAAACTTCAACGCACACATTTATAGATATATGGGAAGATATCGATCATTCGCAACAAGAGGGGTGTGATTTCTCGGAGATAGACGAGGAGAGCATAATCGAACATATCGAGCGTAATCATAGATGTGATTTATTAGGAATAATGAGTGGTTATCCTGTTGAGTGGCCTTATCGTATGGAGTCGAGCTATAACGATATATGTGGTAGTAATATAGCTATTGATACCGATGATTTAGTTCTATCTAATGAGAGCTATTCGATAGTGTTTGGTACATACGGAAAGAGGGATGATGAGGATGGTTATGTTGATTGGAAAAATCACCTTGCACAGCGCAGTAGATACCATGTTAGTTGGCCTGAGTATCTTACATTGGTAGAGTTAGCTCTTGTTAATAAGCATATTATCGACTATGTATGGGATAGTTACTCGTGTAGATCGGATATTGCAACTGGCGATAATCAGAAAATGTTTATTGCAACAATAAAAGAGAATGCAAAATTGGGTGTTAAGCTAACCCATACCATACTCGAGCTTGATGATGTGCGATACCTTAGATTTGTGTCTCATAGGCACATGTACACTATGCTAACAAAGAATATGGGGCTAGCCGAACAGCACGAGAAATTAAACGGAGTTATTCGTTCGTTTGATATAGCACTAACTAATCTAAATAATGTGGTCGAGTTAGAACAATCAAATAAAACTAAGAATATTTTATGGTACATATCGATAGCCTCGATACTCGCCCTGTTTTTAGAGAATAGTGAGGTAGAGGTTGTGTCGAATGTATTTAGTAGCAGATTAGGAGTATGGGCAGGCTATATAATTTATGTGCTTGTGATAGCTCTACTGCTATATATCGGATTTTTCTTTATGAAAGAGTTGATTAATAAATCAAAAAAATAGAAATATGAGTTCAAATAGTGATAAATTAGTGGTTGAAAAATATACCGCAACACAAGAGGGTAGGTTAGTTGATTTCTTTTTCGAGATATTATCTCAACACCCCGATTATATCTCGCACGGTGAAATTCAGATGGGTATAGCCAGTAAACAAGGCGAGATAACACCCAATGCTAAAAAACAGTGGTTAGAGTATCTACATAGGCAGATTGAGGGTGAATGTCAGATAAATGTGGCAACCATAAATTCAGAAATAGTTGGTTTCTCGATAGCAGGCATCGAGTGCGATGGAGATGCTCCTTATGGAGTGATATATGATATGAGTGTTACTCACGCACTAAGGGGTAGAGGCATAGGTAATCAATTGATGCAAGAAATTCTAGCCTACTTCGAAGAACAAGGCGTGGAAAGTGCCTATCTGGAGTCGGGAGTAAATAACAGTACGGCACATAATTTCTTCGAAAAGTATGGGTTTAAAACCGTTTCTAAGATATTTGCTAGGCTTTAAATAATGTTATATATTTATTTGTCGTTAACAAACAACTTTTTAAGTATAGTGATGGCCTCATGTTTTTGTGTATATATTGTAGAGGCAGCTTTATCTAGTTTAAGTGCAATATCTTTAACCGAATACCCTTCGATTATTAATTTAAAAACCTTACAACTCTCCTCAGGTAACTGAGCGAGAGTTTTTGAGATTATAGAAGCCATCTCCGATTCGACAATGTAGGATGTAAAATCAGTGTCGCTAAGATAAAAATCCATATACTTCTCCTTAACAACTTTACGTTTGATGTAGTTGTTGTAATCGTTCTTTATAATTGTGAAACAGTATGCTTTTAGTGCTTCAAAATTTTCGAAGCAGGTTTTTTTATTCTCCCATATTTTGATGAATAAATCGTGAACGATATCTTCAGGGGAAATTTCAACACATTTACTATAAACTTTTCTAGAGTAGAGAAATAGCTCGCCATATAG
>CAYJHM010000075.1:0-1186 GCA_964369935.1 uncultured Rikenellaceae bacterium | reverse complement strand
CGTTGGTTGAACTGTTTATTTATTTTGTCTCTCATTTACACTCACACAACCTTAGAATTGTGACTAATCAGGTTTGCTATTTTGGCTAATTTGACAAAGATAAATAATATAATTTAAAACAACAAACAGAATCTACGAAAAATCGATTTAGTTGTACAATTAATAACAGTAATAAAGTAATATAATAAATATTTTTAAAAAAATATTGAGTAGGTAGTAATTTTTGATACACTTGTTGTTTTACTAATAAAGATAAATTATATGGAGATAAAAGATATATATAAAGATGCCAAAAAAAATGTTGAGGCTGAGATAAATACTATCGCTGAGGGGGGAGTGAGCGAGATAGGTAAACGTGCTCTATCAGAAGCTTCCGAATTGCTTAACCATAATTTCCACCTAGCTAAAGAGAATATGTTAAGCGATTTAAGGGTCAAAAGTAGGGTTAAGAGGATGCGTATTAGAGTGTTGAGTGCTGCATCGGCAATAGCAGCAGCTATTCTCGTAATTTCATTTATTGTGCAAAAAAAGGTTGATAATCATAATTTATCATTGCAAAATAACACAATATTAGCTCAACGAGTAGATGTTCCGGTATTCATAACATCTGGTAACGAGATGATAGAGATTGAAAGAGCAGCGAAAATTGTTGAGAGCGTGACAGCAAGTGGTTTAGATGAGATTGTAATATCGGAAACGCAGCGGGTAAATAGCGAAATGAAGTATAATACAGTAATTATCCCATCGCAGCAGATTTATAAAATTACCCTTCATGAAGGTAGTGTTGTAATGTTAAATTCAGGTAGTTCGTTAAAGTTTCCAGAACGATTTTCGGAGAATGAGCGTGTAGTATATCTTCAAGGTGAGGCTTTTTTTGATATAACAAAACATGAAGCGCCTTTCATTGTGAAATCTATGGATGATGTTGCGATTAAAGTGTACGGAACTAAGTTTAATGTAAATACTCAAGTAGATAACCAAGTAAATACTGTGCTTGTTAGTGGGAGTGTAGGTGTAAGCTTTAACGATAATGAGGTGAAAATTACTCCATCTCAGATGGCAATCGCTAACGTAAAAAGCGGAGAGTTTGAGGTGCGTAAGGTTGATGTGGCAAGTCATATAGATTGGTTAGAGAACAGATTTGTCTGCAAAAAAGAACCATTATATACGCTCTTGAATAAAGTGG
>CAYJHM010000074.1:0-9893 GCA_964369935.1 uncultured Rikenellaceae bacterium | reverse complement strand
AGAGTATTTTGGAGTTGTTCCTGCAAATAGCGCAACGGGTACACTAAATGTTGTGATAAACAAAACAGCGGATATGGATAGCGAACAGTTTAATGTGCGTTTCAAGATAGCTCCGTCTGACGATTTCGCTGTTGATACCTACTCTAAAGGTTATGCGGAGGTGGTGTATAGTAATATGATTCTTCAACCATATGGCTGGGATGTGTTCTTCTACTACTGGTTTGGCGAGAAGTACTCAACTGATTATCATAGATTTATTAATGAGGTAACTGGCGAATCGAACCTTGAACAGTACTATGCCGATAACATTAAAAAGATGATTGAGGTGAATGGAGCTTGGTATGGCATATCAGATGTTGGAGGTGCGCTTAGTAAAGGTTACTATGCAGGAAGTCCAATGCTTGACTACTATAGTACGTTGGTTAAGAAGGCTCTAAAAGAGCGTGCAGATGCAGGCGATCCTGTACGTCATAATGATGGCACTTTAGTGGAGTTGTAATAATTATTGATAAGTGCAAAGAATATAAATAGTAAAAAATAAACGTATGAAAAAAATATTATATTTTTCTCTCCTCCTTATAATGGCTACATCGTGTATTAAGGATGATAGTACACTTTGGGAGAGAGAGGTTGAAACAATAAAGATATTTAGTAACACTCGAACGCTAAACCTTATGCTCAATGAAGAGTTTACTTTTAAGGCAGACTCGGTTGTTATAACAAACCCTGATGGTACAACCAGACATTTGGATATGACTGATGATAATTATGAATATTATTGGAGGCAAAAGGGTAGTTATTATGATAGCGATGTGCCAGGCGAGACTATTAGTGCTGACTATGAGATAACGCACTCTTTCGCAGTGCCAATGTCGTCGTCGTATATAGATTTTAACATATACGATAAATCAACAGGGCTAACATATAACTATTGGTGGTATCTCAATGTGAACTCACAACTTAATAATGGTTTGGTTGTTTGCGACACAGAGGATGGCGTAACTGGTAGGTTTAACCAAGTGGGAACTCCATATATTAGTGCTAACTACTCCGACGATGTACGCCTTTTCACAGATATATTGAAAGATAAATTTGAGGGGGAATCGCATCCAATAATATCGGATGTGATGGTCTACTATGAGCAGTATGCTGATCCAATCACGCAGGAGAGTGTTATCCTAACAGATAAGGGAGATATACACGTTTTTGATAAGGAGTTTAATATCTTTAAAACAAAGAACGAGGTGTTTATTGATAAACCAGAGGATAAGCTTATTAATTTTATCAACTCTAAAGGTAATCGTGTATTTGTTTCAGAGAGTGGTAAACTATATCGTATGATTAATTGGATGATAGGTGTTGCATCAGCAACAACAGGTGGTTTGGATTATAATATTCAAAATATTGTTCAAACACATAAGTATGATAGCAACGTGCAGCTTGCTTACGACAAACTAAACGATAGAGTGTGGATGTACTCGCCTGCTGGTATTCTACAGAGAGTGATACCAACGGCAAATAATAGCTCACTTAATTTCGACAACACCGCAGGCTACGATTGCCTTTATATGGGTATTGGAAACAAGGTCGGTTGGTATCCAACGGCAATAGCTATAATGAAGAACGAGAGTGATAACTCATTAAGAGTTGAGACATTAGAGGTCGGTAGTACAGGTGCTCCACTTTATGCCACAACATTAACACGCAATAGTTACCCTATAACGGTTGCTAATAGCAAGATTATTGATGCGCAGTTTATCACATCAACAAACAAAGGAGATAATATATTCTATCTAAACAACAACGAGATATATGCGCTAAATATTAAGAGTGGTTCTCAAGAGATAAAGCAAGATTTCACTATTCCTGCTGGCGAAACAGTTACTCACTTCTTTGTGAGAAATGGTCAAACAGGTGGCCTTGTTGATTATAGAGACCTATCGGGCGAAAAACAGACAGTGGCAAGCCAAGGTCGTCTACTAATAGTTGCAACATATAGTGTAGCAACAAATAAGGGTAAATTATATCTTATCCCTATTAGGAGTACATTAGATCCTCAAGTGGCTCTTGAGTCGGAAGTTCCTTATGTGCAAATAGTTGAAGGATTTGGAAAAATCACAACAATAACAACAACTAACGAATACGAATAGTCTCTTTTAAGACCTACGCCCTTGGGTGGGTGTAGGTCTACTAATAATAACCAAAAATATAGATGATTATGATTAAGAAATTTTTCTTTGCAGCCGTAGCTGCACTAACCCTATTCTCTTGTGCAGAGAAGCACGAAGGATGGATAGTGAACGGTACATTAACAAATTTTGAAGATTGCCAAGTGTCAATAAATGTTAATAACAAAGAGTATAAAGCCAATATTGTGAATGGTAAGTTCACATTTAAAGGCGAACCTGTGAGTGAGCCAGTGAGGACAGGTTTAAATACCTCTACCGAACCACGTCTATACATCCCTATATTTATTGAGAATGGCACATTTACTTTTACAGCAGATGTTATAGAGAAGAGCTTCGAGGGAAGAGGTGGAGACATTATCAAAACCTATGAAGGAAAAATAGTGAGCCACGAGGGTTCGGAGGTAAATAAACACGCTATCGAGGTTGATAAGATGGAGAAGGCAATAATGCAACCTATATGGGACACTCCTTACGGTGAGGGGCATAAGATGACAGATAGCGAATATACTGTTATGCACCGTGCTGGTGAGGCAGAAGTGCAGGCTCTGTTTCAAAAATTTATTAAAGAGAACCCAAATGCTCACTACACCCCTTTTATGCTAATGACAGCACTAAAAGGTTCGAGTAATGAGGATATTAAGAGGGTGTTGGGATATATTAATCCTAATATTAAATCATCTATTATTGATAAGTATAAGGAGCAACTTGCAAGCTCTAAGGATGTGGATATTTCAAAAGTTATAACTGCATCTAATGTGTCGTATAGGGTTGATGAAACATATAACGGAACAGCACACAAAGAGGCTAAATATATTGGTGTTATGACTGATGGTAAATTAGTTGCTTTAAATAACAACAACTCAATATCTATTATTGATGTGAATGGTAAACTGTTATCATCATTCCAACCAGTTAAGGAGGGCAAAGTGTCTGCTATTGCAATCGATGAGAAGAACACTATTTACGTTTTAATACCTACTATTGTTGAGTATGAGAGCGAGTTTAGAGGTAAGAAGATGAAGAGCAGAAAGATTGATGGTTATACTTGCGATATTTATAACACTAAAGGTGCAAAAATCCGATCAATGAAGCTACAAGGTATCGAGGAGGCTACTGGTGCTCGTGCTGTTGCAGGAAAACTTATTGTTGCCGATATGCGTGGTAGTGATCTTGATATTTTTAATATCGAAACAGGTGTAAAAGAGACCTCTATACCAGGTATGCGTGCTTGTTGCGGCATCTTGGATTTCGATGTTAATGATAAGAACGAAGTGTTAGTTGCCAATCTTGGAGCGTTCCGTGTGGAGGCTTATGATATTATGAATGGCGAGAAAAAACTATCGTTTGGTTCGCGTGGTACAGCAATAAACCTATTCCACGGCTGCTGTAACCCAGTGAGTGTGGCATATCTTAGCAATGGCGCAATGGTGACTGTTGAGAAAGACCCAACACGTGTAAAAGTCTACTCAAAAGAGGGTGCTATCGCTATTAAAGGTATCGACGAGATGGTTAAAGGGTGTACTTATATCCCTATGACGGTTGATAACAAAGATAACCTATACTTAGCATCGCCGATTAAAGGTATCGTTAAATGTGTAGCTATTTAAATTGAATATTATAAATTATGAAGAGATTATTTTTATCGCTTACAATGGCGATATTTGCAGTGAGTGCTTTTGCACAGATTAATTTTGAGAAAGGAACTTTTGCTGAGGCATCTGCTAAGGCAAAAGCGGAGAGCAAACCACTATACATTGAGTTCTACACCACTTGGTGAGGCCCTTGTAAGGCGATGGATAAAATCTTCGAAAACAAAGAAGTAGGTGACTTCTTTAACGGAAAAATAGTAGCTATTAAGGTAGATGCAGAAAAAGGTGAGGGTATTGAGCTAAGTAAGAAATTAAATGTTAGCGGATTCCCAACAATGATTTATTTCGACTCGGAAGGCAAAGAGCTAAAGAGATTATCGGGTGCTACCCCTAATGCGCAGTTCTTTATCAACCTAACAAAACTAGCTATCAACTCGAAAGATGGCGAGAGTGCTTTTGCCACTATGATGGAGCAGTATAAAAGGGGATATAGAAACCTTAACTTCATATCTGATATGATTGGCATAGGTGCTGTTGAGGCTAACCTTATGCCTAGAGATAGCGAGGAGCAGAGAGAGACTTTTACAAAGGTTAGTGAACTTGTACATTGGTATTTCGCTGCTAAGCGTCCTGAGGAGATGATTAACCCTAAAGATTTTGCACTGATAGCTATGTATCTTGATGGCCCTAGCAATGGTCATCCATTAGTAGAGCTAGTTTACACAAACTGGAAAGCATTTGAAAATGCTGGAGTACCAATCGATGATATTATGTTGTTTGTGGCTCGTACAAATAATCAATCTATTCACGACTCGTACCAAAAGGGGAACACTCTTTATCGCCAATACCTAGAGCAAACCATCGGTAGACTTAAACCTATTTATGATGCTGCTGGTAACGATGCTCAAGACTCTTACACTGTGATGAAGTATGTGGGCGATGCTGGTTATGCACTATATGCAGAGCGCGATTTTCAGAAATATTGGGATATAAACCAAAAATATTTCAACTACGAGAAAGCAAAAGGCGATTTAAAATCTTTCAGCTACACTACATCAGCAGGTAATCTGCTTGCCTTACTAAAAGAGGGTGAGGTACTATCTACTAAACTACTTAAATCTATAATTGCACACCTAAAAGCTGGAGATAAGGCTTTCCCAGATAATAGACAAATCATTATAACAATGGGCGATACTTACACTAAGTTAGGCGATAACAAGAGAGCTATTGCTTGCTACGAGAAGGTAAAAGTATTAGCAAAAGGTCAGCGTGGTGAGGATTATTTCATCAAAAGCATGAACGAAAAAATTGCAAAACTAAAATAGTATGAGATTAATAAATAAATTAATTGCTTCTTTTGCTATCGTGCTACTAGTAGCGTGTGGTGCAGAGAAAGAGAAAGTTACGGGATGGGTGCTTAACGGCACCCTAAACGGTTTTACTGATGGCGAGATAGGTATAGTTAAAACATTTAACGACCAAAATATCGAGTACGTGCCTATTGTTGGTGGTAAATTTACAATGAAAGGCGATAAGCTAGCCGAGCCTAAGGGGTTGAACCTTCAAGTAAAGGGCAGCGGTGCAGGTGTTAAAGTTTATGTTGATAATGGCACAACAACGCTAGTAGCCGATTATATCAAAGGCGAGCGTAAAAATTTTAGAGGCGAGATGGAGGAGTATGCCGAAATAGAGATGAAGAACATTGACGGTACAATTGTAAACCAGCACCACATTGCACACAGAAAGTATAGCGATGAACAGTATGCTAAACTTGACAGATCGGATATGTCGAAGGTTGCTGATGATGCCTATATTAAGCAGCTAAACGAAATACATAATATTTTAACTAACTACCGACTTGATTTTATAAAGAAAAATCCTAATGCCTACTACTCTGGCGAGCTTGTGTGTAACGACCTATCGGGCAAAAAAGATAAGGCAGAGATTCAGACGTATATAGATATGCTAGGTAGCGAACTTAATCACTCGGGAATTAAAGCACTTCAGAAGCGACTTACCGATATTAAAGATGTTGATGTGTCGCAGGTAATTTCAGCCTCTAACGTTGCTTATCAGGTAGATGGTTCGTATGATGGCTCAGCATTTAAAAATGCAAAATACCTAGCTATTCTATCTAACAACAACCTTGTTACATTGAACAATGATAAGAGTATCTCGATTATCGATGCTAACGGAAAGAAGATAAAATCTTTTATCGCCTCTACAACTACGGTACCTAGTACTATGGCAGTTGATGAGAAAGATAATATTTATGTTCTTGTGCCAGTAGAGGATATGGTAGAGGTAAGTTTTAGAGGTAAAAAAAGCCAACAGAAGCGAATTGTTAGCTATAACTGCGACATATTTGATGTTAATGGAAAAAAACTTCGTACACTAAAGATTGATGGTATTGATGAAGCTACGGGGGCTCGTGTGGCGAATAATAAAATCATGATTGCAGATATGGGAGGTCGAAATATCGCTATTATTAACTCCGAGACAGGGGCACAGGAGTCTGAGGTGAAAAATATGCGTCCTTGTTGCGGTATCCTTGATTTTGACATCAATGATAAGAACGAACTATTGGTTGCTAATCTAGGAGCTTTCCGAGTACAGAAATACGATACTACTGGTAAACAGCTATTATCTTTCGGCTCTCGTGGCGAGGATGTTAGCAAATTCCACGGATGTTGTAACCCCGTTAGCCTTGCATACCTGTCAAACGGTGCTATTGTAACGGTTGAGAAAGACCCTACTCGTGTAAAAGTATTCTCGAAAGAGGGCGCTATCGCTGTTAAGGGTATCGACGAGATGGTGAAAGGTTGCTCGTATATTCCTATGACTGTCGATTCGAAAGATAATTTATATCTTGCATCACCTACTAAAGGGGTTGTGCGTTGTGTATCAATATAATTCAAAAAAAATGAAAAAGATTATTTTAGCCTTTGCAACACTATCGTTATTAGTAGCGTGTGGAGGAACAAAAGAGAAGAAGAAAAAAGAGGAGGCAAAAACCCAAACCGAGACCAAAGCAGAAGAGGGTTGGACACTGAACGGTACAATTGAGGGAGTACAAACAGGTACAGTCTTATTGATGAAAGATTTAAATACTCCGTACCCTGGAGAGTATCCAATCGTAGATGGAAAGTTCTCTGTTAAAGGTGAATATGTATCAGAGCCTAAGAGTATTGGCTTAAAAATTAAAGAGTTAGATATTCGTTTTGGCTTCTATGTAGAGAATGGTGTTACTAATTTTACTGCTAAGAAAGTCAAATATGAGCACAAAATGGCAAACGGAGAGATATATACTAACTATGGGTTAGAGGTTACCTCGCTTGATGGTTCGATTGCTAACAAGCACCAAGAAGAGGTGTACGCCCTAACAAGACACCTACAAAACGAGTATACTGAGTGGCTCCGTTCAGGGGAAAAACGTTCGTCGGAAGATATTAATAAAAAGCAACGAGAGAGAGCTGCTAAAGAGAAAGAACTAAAAATTGAGTATATCAAGAAAAATCCTAGTGCATTCTATTCTGCCGAGGTTGTAAACCGCTTAGCACATGGCGAAAATGCCGCTGAGATTGCTAGACTTCTTACTTTTCTAGACCCTAAGATGGATAACTCGATTGTTAAGAGCCTAAAAGAGCGTGCTCACGCCTCTAAGGATGTGAAAATTTCTGACTTAATAAAGGCATCAAACGTATCTTATCAAGTAGATAAATCGTATAATGGATCAGCATTCAAAGATGCTAAATATCTTGGTATCTTAAATAATGGCAATCTAGTTACCCTTAACAACAATAAAACTGTTACTATTATCGATGCTAAAGGTAAGCAAGTAAGTAACTTTACTGTATCTACTACATCTGTCCCTAGCACAATGGCGGTAGATAGCAAAAATAATATTTATGTTATCACTCCTGAAGAGCGTGAGGTAGAGCGTGAGTTCCGTGGCAAGAAGATGAAATCAAAAGCGATTGTTGGCTACTCGGCTGATATATTTAGCGTTGATGGTAAAAAAATGAATACAATCAAACTTGAGGGTGTTAAACAGGCTACTGGAGCACGTATAGCGGACAATAAATTGATGGTTGCAGATATGTCTGGACGCAATATCGGTATTTTTAATATAACTACTGGTGCTCGTGAGGCAAATATTGATGATATGCGACCTTGTTGCGGTATTCTTGATTTTGATGTTAATGATAAGAATGAGGTTCTAGTGGCTAACTTAGGAGCTTTCCGTGTTCAATCATACGACCTTAAAGGAAAACAGATACTTGCTTTCGGTTCAAGAGGACCAGGCGTTAGCGAGTTCCACGGCTGTTGTAACCCTGTAAGTGTGGCATATCTATCGAATGGCGCTATTGTTACAGTAGAAAAAGACCCTACACGTGTAAAAGTATTCTCAAACGAAGGAGCTATTGCAATTAAAGGAATAGATGAGATGGTTAAAGGTTGCTCGTATATCCCAATGGCAGTAGACGCAAAAGATAATCTATATCTTGCATCACCTACTAAAGGGGTTGTGCGTTGTGTTTCAATTTAAAAAATAACAAATATGAAAAATATTTTTAATGTTGCTCTACTAGGATTTGCTCTGTCTCTCATCTCTTGTACCGAGAGTGGAGAGAGAACTATTGGACTACCAGAAGAGTTTAAAGCAATTAAATCATTAGAATTGGCTGGTGCCCCTATTTTGGGGCAGCCAACTCTGATTACAGGTAAAAAAGCAGAGGTTCGCTCAGAAAAACATGGTTTAGCCTACCCTACCCTGTTCGATTGGAACAAGGATGGGAAGCGCGACTTACTTGTAGGTGAGTTTGAGACTGGCGAAACAGGTTCAAACATTAAAGTTTACCTGAATAACGGTTCGGATAGTAAACCTAAATATAGCGGCGAATATACATACGCTACCGATATTAAAGGCGATACTATTACAGCTTACTATTGGTGATGCATTGGAATTGATCCACAGTTTGTGGATTTAGACAATGATGGCCATATTGATATGTTATCAGGCAGCTACAACCCAGGAATAATCAACTGGTGGAGAGGTTCAGACAAGGGGTTCTTACCACGTGAAGAGGTGCCTCAAGAGGGATATGTTAAGGGCGCTAGGCCTAGCCATTCGGCAGCTCCGTGGAGTACCGAATCAAACAATTACTGGAACTTCACCTCGGCTCGTTTTGGCGATTTTAATGGCGATGGACTATACGACCTATTTGTTGCAGGAAGTGGTGGCCCACGTGTTGCACTTAATGTAGGAACAAAAACATCACCTAAATTTGGAAAACGTGAATATCTTCATTTTGTTGATGGTAAGATAGTATCGTATCGTCGCCCATCGGATAAAATAATTGAGGATAACCACAATAATATGCAATACACCGTACGTAGTGGTGCATTTAAGTCGTACATCACCCCTATTGATTGGGATAATGATGGTGTGCTAGATATTTTAGCAACAAACGAGTACTATAAGCGTGGCGACTATGCAGTTTACTTCTGGCGTGGTGTGATGACAGATAAGGGGTTACGTTTCGAGAATAGTGTACCACTATTTACCGCTGCCGATGGTAGTGATAAGGTGTTACCAGGCAACTCACCTCAGATAAATATTGTTGATTACAATAACGATGGGGTAAACGATATTCTTATGGGATTATCTCTGCCAACTATTAACGGATTAGAGATGGCTAACGAACTACTATATAAGTGGACAGACGATTTAGGCATTCAGATGCCAGGAAAAGATACTGGTAGAAATAACGACACCGAGGAGAAACTAGCTGCAACAATAAAAAGGATAGAAGAGGCTACTGATGCATATACAAAAAGATACTCTTTAGGTAATCTCGACGATTATAAGTATCTAACTCTTCGTCATCGTGGCTATACCCTTCTATTCTTGGGAGAAAAGAGCACAACGACAGGTAAGGCAAAAAGTGGTGTTGTAGCAGGCGAAAAAGAGGTCATCAAAGAGATTGAGTTCAATAACCGTGATAAGGTTGTAAACGAAAAGAATATTGATGTAACACTAGTTACACCTAAGGCTCTTTTGGATATAGTTAGAAATATTGATGCATCTGTTTTATTCAACACTAAAAATGGA
>CAYJHM010000073.1:0-9893 GCA_964369935.1 uncultured Rikenellaceae bacterium | reverse complement strand
TTTGCAGCCTTTTCAAAATCAGGATATACCTCTGCTGCTAATATTGTCTCCTCGCCTTTGTCTGATTCAATTCCATATACCACCACCTCTTTTATGTATGGTATCGAGTACAGATACGACTCTAGCTCTTCAGGGTAAACATTTTTACCATTACGTAGAACAATAATATTTTTTATCCTTCCAGTAATAACTAATTCATCATCACTATCAATTTTGCCAATATCACCTGTGCGGTACCAACTGCCATTCATTGCCTCGGCGGTAAGTTCAGGTTTATTGTAGTAACCTAACATTATGTTCGATCCCCTAACTTCAATTTCGCCCTCCTCTGAGTTGCCATTTGGTGCTATCCTCACATCGCAACACGAGATAGGTTTACCGCAGGTGTGCGTTTTGCTGTAACGCTGCGATATGTTAGCTGTAATTAGTGGCGAACACTCGGTTATTCCGTAGCCGATAAAGAAGTTAAAACCAAAATCTAGCATGCCACGTACAACTGCTGGGTCGATTGATGCCCCACCACAGAAGATATTTGTTAATCTACCACCAAAAGCTTCGTGTATCTTCGCAAACACCTTACGGCGAATATCTATTCCAAATATTTTCAAAAATTTTGTTACCTTTATCATTGTACGAACCGCCTTTTCCTTATTTGTAGCGCGGATATTTGTCCAGATGTTGTTATACATACTCTCAACAATAAGAGGCACAACCGTTAAATCGGTAGGGGCACTTAGCTTCATATTTTGCGATACATATTTGAGGCTATTATTTATTGCCGAAAATGTTCCGCACATAAGCGAAAACACAACCCCAAGGGTAAACTCGTAGGTGTGGTGCATAGGTAAAAGTGATAATCGCCCCTCTTTGAACGAGATAAATTCGCTACAAGAAGCGGCATTAGTTAGCATATTTGTGTGCGAAAGCATAACTCCCTTACTAACACCAGTAGTGCCCGAGGTGAATACAATCGAACAACAAGCCGATGGGTCAAGCTTTATCGACATAACCTCAGCAAATTGCTCTTCGCGTGCACTTCGCCCCTGCTCGATTAATCCCTCTAGATAACCTTCACCTACCATAGTTGAACACATATATATAACATCTATATCGGTGTAACCCTCAGGATAATCGTTAATAAGGTAGCTGTAACTATCGCTACACACAATAGCAGTTACATCGGCCTCTTTAACCAACGCAGATATCTCGTTAGGCTGGAGCTCCCTATCAAGAGGTACTATGATAGCTCCAATTGATACAGCTGCCATATACGTAACAACCCATTCGTAGCTATTTTCTCCCACAACAGATATATTTTTACCGCTGTATCCTCGTCTCATGAACGATGTGGCTAGTGAAAGGCAATCCTCATTAAGCTGCGCAAAAGAGATTGACTCGAATCCCTCCCCTTTACGACGTTTGTAGGCTGGTTTTTGGCTGTACTTAGTACTCGCCTCAACTATCAACTCTCGTAGTGTCTTAATATGCTCCATTTTATTAAATTTTAGGTCGGTAACTACACCTTAAATAGTGTAATAACCTATTATTGATTAATTTCTGCTAATTCTTCTGCTATAAGTCCCTCTTTTATTGTAATTTCTAATAGTTTATCTTCAATCTCTGTTGGAGGTAGTATAACCCCACTATGTGCCCTGTTGTCTAATATGTATTGTGCCCCATAGTTATGTAAAGCTAATGTTGCATCAATATATTTTAGTTGTGTAGGTTCGTTAAGTGCAAAGTTTACTGTCTCCTTATTGTTTAACACCCTTTCGGTTGGTATCGCTGTTCCAAACTCGTCGGTAGCACCCATATTGGCAAGGATAGCCGACGATGAAATAAGTTTTTCGGGAGATATGACACTGCTCACAGCCCCCTCTAATCCCGTAGCTGTAACTACTGCATAAGCCGCTGATACTGCCTCTTCGATAGCTGCTCTATCACGATAATCAATCACCTTGCATACCTGATTTTGTAGCTTGCTAGGGAGTGTCGTTGGGTCAGTTACTACTGTTAATTGTGCTCCCTCAATTAATCCATTCCGAATTAAGCCTTGCCCCACCTTTCCGCTACCAAAAATGATAAGGTTTTTGCCTTTTAGGTTGTAACCAAAGTGATTCATCGTGCGATAGTAGCTCTCGCCAGTACCTAGGCAGGTTTCGATACGTTTTATAGTACCGCCATCGGCCATAAATACAGGGTAGCCCTTCGATTTATACAGCTCCGAACGTGCCCTTGTAAGCTCTACACATCCTATTCGTGGAGTGTGAGTAATAAATTCGGCCGAGCAGTCGAGAATAATATCAAACTCATAATCGTTATCCTCTGGTCTTACAAGTGTGATACCAGCACCCTGTAATAAAGATATTAATTTAGGGTCATCATCGCCTAACGATATTCCAATATGTAACTTAGCCCCACCATATACAAGATTCATATATTTGTATATCGAGTTACGACAGAGTGGGGTAGCATCTAAAACAGATAATCCCTTAAACGGAGTAGATTTTATCCACTCCTCTCGCTGTGCCCTTAATGTAGGGTACTCCTCTGGTGCGTAGTTACTAAAGTAATACTCTTCTAGCTCTTTGTACATACTAATTTATTTAAGTTCGTTAGCCCTAGCAACAGGCGACACGTCGTAGCTTGTGAACTCCCCTTTTAGATATCTGTAATAACCTGTAATGGCAATCATAGCGGCATTATCGGTAGTAAATTTGAATGGCGGAATGTAGTAGTTCCATCCACGCTTATCGCCCTCAAGGCGAATAGCCGAACAAAGCCCACTATTGGCTGATACCCCTCCACCTATTGCAATCTCCTTTATGCCATATTGCTTTGATGCCTTTATTAATTTTATCATTAATATATCTATAATGGTCTTTTGTAGCGATGCAGCCAAGTCCGCTTTATTCTCCTCGATAAAATTAGGATTTTCAGCTACGGCATCTCGCAAGAAGTACAAAAATGATGTTTTTAACCCGCTAAAACTGTAATTTAAATCAGGCACATTTGGCTTAGCAAATTTAAATCTGTCGGGGTTACCCTCTTTAGCTAGCCTATCAATAACTGGCCCTCCAGGGTAGGGTAGCCCCATCACCTTAGCACATTTATCGAATGCCTCGCCTGCTGCATCATCAATAGTCTCGCCTACAATTTCAATGTCTAAGTGCGAGCGCACAACAACAATCTGAGTATGCCCTCCACTAACCAGTAGGGTAATAAACGGAAACGATGGGTGCTTACGCTCTTCACCTTGCTCGTCAATAAAGTGCACCAATATATGCCCAAGTAGGTGATTAACCTCAACCATTGGGATGTTCTTCGTGAGCGACAGTCCCTTAGCAAAAGAGACCCCCACAAGCAGCGAACCAACAAGCCCAGGCCCACGAGTAAATGCAATAGCATCAATATCGGCCATTGTTACTCCAGCATCTTTAAGTGCCTTATCTGTTACAGGTACAATATTTAGTTCGTGAGCACGCGAGGCAAGTTCAGGAATTACACCTCCCCACTGTTCGTGCACCTTCTGCGAAGCGATAACGCTAGATAGCAGAGTAGTATTACGCACTACCGCTACCGAGGTATCGTCGCAAGACGACTCTATTCCCAAGATTGTTATATCCATAGAGCAATAAAATTTTGCAATTGATTAAAAGATACTATCTTTATTTCTTATCAGACTACAAAGATAGTATTTTTTAGGGAATTGTACAAATTTAACTTTGCCCCCAAAAAAAAGAGCGGCAGCTATTAACTGTCGCTCTTTTTATCCTTTAGTTCTGCTTTCGCATAACTAACTCAGCCCAACATCGAATTGGAAAGTAAAAATTTACTGTTTTGAAGCCTCTAGAGATTGCTTACGGAACTCCTTCATCATTTTCTCTAGCTCAAGAGATGATTTGCGAGCACGTGTACCTGCTGCTTTGTTTCCTTTAGTTAATTGAAGGTTAGCATCAGCTAAAAATTCTGCATAAGTTGCCTCAACTTTTTCGATTAGTTCTTTCATGGTTAAAATTTTAGTTTAAAAATATAATTAATTAAGTTGTTATATCCCCTTAGTAAGATTTGCTATCCAACCTTTAAGGTATTGCACTTTAACGCCTTGCGCCCTTGTGCCCGCTTATTAAGTTATATAACACCTCTTAAACTCCTTCGCAACCTATGATGGCCCTTATTGTTGTGTAACCCTTCATAGCCCCTCGTAGTCTTTTAGTAACCTTGTAGATACCCTCGTAGACCCTTCGATAATTGTACAGCCCTTAGTAACCTTGTAGCTCTTTGATAATCTGCTACTCGCGGTTGCCCATACGGCGCATTCAGTCGCAAATATAGTGATTATTTTTATAAAACAAATAAAAATAGTCAAAAAAATCAAAAAAAAGTTATAAATTAACTATAATAACTGCTATAATCGTCTAAATCTAATTTTTGATAACTGTAATTTAGTAAACTAAATGCTATTGAAATCCCTATGCGATACATCACTTTTACGCTTCTTGTGAATACGTAGAACGCATTTAAACTTTGAGGTTCGATTTGCTCGCGACGAATTGCGTCTACACATCTTTGAGCACACATTCGAACCATAGTCTCTACGTTGTGATATTTATCACTAGCAGGGTCAAGTTTGAAAAATCCGATTAATATGTTTTCATCCATAAAATCAAATCCTTCTTTACCTTTAAGTACTGAATATATATCCTCCCTTTTGGAGTACTCTTCCCAAGAGTTGTCCCACAAGGCTGCCATTCCCATACCAGCGAATGCCGCCCAACCAACAGATACTAATGGGTAGTTTGCAATTTCTGGAACAGCATCTCCTGCATATTCCGGTGCTATTAACTCCCACTTCTCATCCAAATCCACACTACTTAACAGCTGACCGTTAGAATAGCCTGAGGATGTAATCTCACGTAGCAGTAGCTGTAAGAGATTTTCCTCATACTTGTCCAAAAACTCATTCATAACATTATCAATTTTTACAAAGGTAGTGATTTACAATTGAATAATCAAATTTTTTGAGATATTTTTTTGTTAATTATTTAATTTAAGTAACCGTTCTCTTATTATCTCTTAAAAAATCATTATATTTGTACTCAAATATAGGTAACAAGCTAATTTTGCTGAATATGGATTTACAGGATTTAAAATATATGATAATAGAGCAGGGGCATCGCCTCTCTGCCGACGAGATGAGCTCTCTTCTTAATCGCACAACAACTACCGAATTGCTTGCTTTAGCTAATGAGCTACGCATCCATTTTAGTGGTAATGATTTTGATACCTGCTCGATTGTAAATGCTCGTTGTGGTAGCTGTTCGGAGGATTGTAAGTGGTGCTCGCAGTCGAAATTTTATCATACAACAGTCACCTCTTTCCCTCTTATCTCACCTAGCGAGGCTCTCGATGCCGCTCTCAGTAATCAGAGGCAGGGGGTGCGTCGTTTCTCGCTTGTTACAAGTGGTCGTAGGGTAACAATGAACGAGATGCCAGCCGTTAAGGATATCTATAATCTACTAAAAAAAGAGTGTACAATGGAGTTATGCGCCTCTATGGGGCTACTTGGCGAGCGCGAGTTGCAAGAGTTATGGGATTGTGGTGTACGACGTTATCACTGTAATATCGAGAGTTCACCCTCTCATTTTGCCTCTCTTTGCACCACTCATAGTATGGAGGAGAAACTCTCAACCATAAGGGCTGCTCGTGCAATAGGTATGGAGGTGTGTTCGGGTGGTATTATTGGAATGGGCGAAACTATGCGTGATCGTATAGAGATGGCTCTCTTGTTACGACGCGAGGGTGTTCGTTCGATTCCTATTAATCATCTTAACCCTATTGCAGGAACTCCGCTCGAGGGTTCTGAGCCGCTTAGCGATGATGAAATTTTACGTTCTTTTGCGATGTTTAGGATAATGAACCCCGATGCACGAATTCGTTTTGCGGGTGGGCGTAAGCTCTTCTCTCATATCGAGCGTGAGGCTCTTAATGGCGGTGTTGATGCTGCTATTGTGGGGGATATGCTTACTACTATTGGTGCTGCTATCGAGCAAGATATGAAGATGTTTAACGAGTTAGGCTATAATATATAGTGCGATGACACCGTTTATAGATGTACACTCGCATAAGGTTAGTTGTAGTGATAATACGCTATCTATCCCCACTCTCTCGATGGGCGAATGGCTCTCGGGCAAGAGGATAGATTCACCTTTTTGGTTTGGGGCTCATCCTTGCGAGGAGATTTCAGAGGTGGTTTTGCTTGATACTCTTAATGCCGTAAAAGATTGTGTTGTGGGTATAGGCGAGATAGGGTTAGATTCGAATTGTGAATGGCAGGGGCAGGGGGCAATTTACTCTCTGCAGCTCGATTTTGCTATGTTGCATAATTTGCCCGTTACTATCCATTGTGTTAAAAGGTATAACGATATAATTGCCTCTCTTAAGGGGCTTGATGCTAGTAGGGTGGTTATGCACTCTTTTGTTGGGGGGTGTGAGATAGCCTCTAAATTGTTAGATTTAGGATGTTCGCTCTCTTTTGGTGTTACCTCGTTGGGGTCGCCTCGTACGGTTGAGGTTCTGCGTTCTTTGCCTCACAATCGCCTCTTTATTGAGAGTGATGACAGATGCTTAATAGAGGATAATTATCATAAGGTTGCGCAGCTGTTGGGGCTTGATTTAGATTTTTTAAAAGATATAATATATAGTAATTATAGATGTTTGATTGGTTAGAGAGAAGTGAACTTCTTCTAGGAGAAGAGAAATTATCGGCACTACTTAGTGCTAATGTTCTAGTTGTTGGATTAGGTGGTGTGGGTGCTTACGCCGCCGAGATGATAGCTAGGGTAGGGGTTGGTCGTATGACTATTATAGATTCGGATAGTGTGTCGCTCTCAAATATCAATCGTCAGTTGATTGCATTGCACTCGACTATTGGCGAGGATAAGAGTATACTTATGGCTCGTAGGATTCGTGATATTAATCCAGCAATCGATTTAACCGTTATCACCGAATATGTTACCGAGGAGAATATCGGTCAGTTACTTGATGGTGCACGATTCGATTATGTTGTTGATGCTATTGATACCCTCACACCTAAAGTTATGCTTATAACCGAGAGTTTAAAGAGGGGTTATCCTATTGTTAGTTCTATGGGGGCAGGTGCGAAGACCGACCCTACACAGGTTAAGATTACCGATATATCAAAAAGTAACTATTGCCCTTTGGCGCACGCTCTTCGTAAGCGGCTTAACCGCCTAGGGATACGAAAAGGATTTAAGGTTGTATTCTCGCCCGAGGAGGTTCGCCCTGGTTCGATGATAAGAGTTGAGGAGCGCAATAAACGTTCAAATGTTGGTACTATATCTTATATGCCAGCTATCTTTGGTTGTAACTGTGCTTCGGTAGTTATTCGAGGGTTATTAAACGAGATATAATATATGGTAAATATAGATGATATTCTTGCAATAAAAAATGAGGAGGAGTTTGAAAAGGTTGCGCTCGAACTTTTCCGTTTTCAGGCTCAGCACTCACCCGTGTATAGCCGTTACCTCAATTTGATAGGGGTTGATTTCTCTGCAATCAAACGTTTCGGCGATATACCTTACCTCCCTATCGAGCTATATAAAAGTAATAGTATTGTTAGTGGTTTCGAGCCTCCAAAAGCCGAACTCATATTCACCAGTAGCGGCACCACAGGCTCGCAACCTAGTTATCACTATGTAAAAGAGGCTATTATTTACGAAAAATCGTTTCAAGCAGCTTTTAAACAGTTCTATGCTGCACCCGAGGAGTGTAATATATATGCTCTTTTGCCTAGTTACCTCGAACGTGAAGGCTCATCTCTTATATATATGATTAATAATTTAATTGAACGTAGCCACGACGGTGGTTTCTTTCTTTATAATCATAGCGAGCTGTTAAATAGGATTGAACAGCGCGATAGGAGCAAAAAAACAATTCTTTTTGGGGTGAGTTTCGCTTTGCTAGATATGGCCGAAGAGTTTAAAGTTAATTTTAATAATGAGATAATAGTAATGGAGACAGGCGGAATGAAGGGGCGACGTAAGGAGCTGCCACGCGAGGAGTTACATCAACTATTAACTCAATCATTAGGTGTTAGTGCTATCCATTCGGAGTATGGTATGTGCGAGTGCCTTAGTCAATCCTACTCGTATGGAGATGGGGTCTTCTCTTCGCCAAACTGGATGCGAATAGTTATTCGTGATATTCACGATCCGTTTCTACTTCACCCTAATGGCGTGCGAGGGGCAGTTAATATTGTAGATTTAGCAAATATCTACTCTTGTTCCTTTATTCAGACGCAAGATATAGGAGTAGCTCAATCTAATAACTTTTTCCGAATCGAGGGGAGGCTAGACAGTGCCGAAATTAGAGGTTGTAGCTTGCTGATTTCAGAATAATATTAAAATATATTTGCGTAATAATATGTTTTTTTATTAACTTTGCACCAACATTAAGTAAACCGTATATTATGAGTAAAAACAATTATTTAACGCCTCAAATAGAGGTTGTTACCCTCGAGGTTGAGGGTGTTATTTTAAAACCATCTGCAGATGGTACATTTGCCCCGGGGATTTCTGGCAACGAATCAGCTTGGGATTAATCATTATTAAAATTTAAAAAAAATGAAGAGAGTTTTAATTTTTATGTTAGCCATAATTGGCTTAACTTTGGCTGGTTGCCAAAAAGAGATAATTCCCACGCAATCGATAGACGATAGATTAACCCTTAGTGCTTCGATTCAAGACGATAATACTAAAGTCTCGATGACAGATGAAGATGCCGCAGGTATTGCAGTTAGTTGGAAGGTTGGCGATAAAATTTCGATATTTGATAACCTTACAGGTAAGTGGGTTGTAAATTTAAGCTGCGAAAGTGTTAATGAGGGGTCGGGTAGGTTCGTTGCTGATAGTGATGCAACACTAATCGATGGAAATGAGTATAGTGCTGTTTATCCAGCAGTTACTGATGTGAATATGACACTTAACGATCGTAATATGGCCGACATTGTACACAAGTCTCAGAGCCAATCGTCGGCTATCGGTACAATAGAAGATGCCATCTATATGAATAGTGTATTTACCTATTCAGGTCCTATATCACTAAATTTTCAGCATCAATTTGCTGTTATGACTATCGAGTACTCTTTGGCAGCAGGTGTTGTTCCTGCATCGTTAGTTTTTTGTGATGGCGATGATAGTGATAGGAGCTATACTCTTAGCTACGATAACACAGTTGTAGCAGGAGTGCCAAACACCTACAAGAGTTATATTGCTATCTACCCTAATACAACTGGACAGTCACGCAAGCTTGATTTTGTTGTTAAAAGTGCAGACGATAAAGTAGAGTATGCTTTTAATGTAACAACTTCAAAGAGTTATGTTGCAGGGAAGCGCTATGTTGCAAACATTGTAGGTATTGCCGACGGTTTTACTCCTATCCGTACAGAGGAGGAGTTAAAGGCGGTATTCAGCGATGCCACAACATTAGCAGCGAGTTATATAATGATGAACGACATCGAATTAACTGCAAATTGGGTTAGTTCGGGAACTTTTAGTGGTACTTTTGATGGTAATGGATATAAGATTAGTGGACTTAAAATTGACGAATTTGATGCAGATAATAAAGGTCTATTTAATACAATTAGTAATGCGACAGTTAAAAATTTAATAATTGTGTCGCCAAATATTAATGCGTATAATTCTGTTGGAGCCATTGCTGGACTATCCGAAAATTCAAAGGTAATAAATTGTTCTGTTGTTGGTGGAATTGTATTAGGCGAAGATGAAGTTGGTGGTATCATAGGTAAAATGGCTAATACGATTATATTTGGTTGTTATAATTCGAGCAATGTGAAAAATAGTAATTATTAT
>CAYJHM010000072.1:0-10010 GCA_964369935.1 uncultured Rikenellaceae bacterium | reverse complement strand
ACCATCATTCAATACCCCACTGCGTGCTCTTATTCTTGATGGTAAACCTATGAAGCCACACACTTATCGTCTAGGTGCGCTAAATAGATATGCCCCAGATCACTATATTATGGGTTATCATATTGTACAGCACGCAGAGGCTAAATTTGGCGATGATTTTTGGGATAACGCTGTTGATTATGCGGCTAGGAATCCGTTTCTTATAGACCCTCTTTACTTTTACTATAAGCGATTTAATACATCAACATTCTCAATGATAAACGGTGTGACATCAACTCTTAATGACTTTTGGGATGATGTTTCAAATAGCTCAAATTCAACTAAGTTAGTGCAACAACTTCCTAAGTACTACACCAACTATTCACGCCCTGTTTTCTTGTCTGAAAGTAGGGTAGTAGCGCTTACAAATTCTATATATGAATGGTCTAACCTAGTAGAAATTAATCTTAACACAGGTGAGCAGCGGCAATTAACCTCAGTGGGGATAGATGCTACGGGGCTTTTCTTGCGTAATGGTGTGATATATTGGAGCGAAATTACCCCTTCACTCTCTTGGGGGAATAAGAATCACTCTACACTATATTCGTATAATCCCAAAAATGGGAAAAAGAGGGTAGAGCATAAATCAACGGCGTTCTTCTTTACCGACTACAAAGATGGTCTTATTGCTGCCGTAGAGTATAACCTGAAGGCCGAACCATCGTTAATTCTTTTATCCGATAAACGATATAATACAATACGTCGTCTGCCAATTAAGGGGGATATGCTATCAGTAAATGGTTTGTGTTACCATAAACAATCAGATTTATTCTATGCGGTTATAGTTGATAATAATGGAACATCAATCATCTCGATAGATGTAGATGAGTCGGAAATTAAAACGGTTGTTCCACCTAGTTATAACACTATTACCGAACTTACAGTAACCGATTTAGGGTTACTATACACCTCTATTGTATCGGGGCAAGAGGAGGTGAACTTATATCGCATCGACAACAATAAAGAGTATCAATTAACAACCTCGCGTTTTGGGTCGAGCTATGGAGCCCTTTCGCCTAGTGGGCAAAAAATTGCTGTTGCTACCTATACACATAAAGGATATCAAATAGCTACGCAGAACTTAGCTCTAGATAACGAGATAGCGTGGAAAAAGAGCCCTTCAGATAGATTTAACTACCCTTATAAGAGTTGGGAAACAATTAAACTAGATACCTTAACAATTAACCCAAACAGCGATGATTATCGCCAAACAAAGTACCGTAAAGGAGGGGCAGCGATTAACGTGCATAGTTGGGTTCCTATCTACCTCGATGTAGAGGAACTTTTGGTTCTTAGCCCTAGTAGCGTAGGGGTAGGGTTTACTCTGCTATCTCAAAATCTTTTGAATAGTGTAATTCTTGAAGCAGGTTATAAGTATATACCTAATCGGAGTGATCTTAAAAAAATAGGGCTTGAGTATACAGGATTGCCTGTGCAGCTATCGCTTGATTTAGAGAGTGGTGATGGTAGCCAGTATGTTAGTAATATTGATAGTAATCTATATACCTACAAGTTGAAGGATAAATTGTCTGTATCGGCAAGATTATCTCTTCCATTAAATCTGTCGGGAGGGGGGCGAGCACGCTTTTTTGTTCCCTCAATAAGGTATTACTACCGTAACGATATTAGTTTCGTACCTTCATCGCCTTCAGACCTACTGCTACCTCTGCCAGAGTCGGCGTTTAAGGTGGGTACACAGAGGTGCGATGTGAGTTTAGTTTATCAAAATACACTTTATCAGTCGCAAATGGATATTAATCCTCGTTGGGGTTATGTGGCTCAACTTTATGGTGTAAGTAATCCATTCTCGTCGCTTTATACTTCAATTTTTGCTGCTTATGCAAAAGGATATTTGCCAGGGCCATTTGCTAATGGTTCGATTACACTTCAAGGTGCACTATTCTACCAAACTGATAATAGTTTAGCGTTTTTAGAGACCATAAATATGCCTCGAGGAATGATAATAAACAAACCAATAAAGCAGAGTCAGAGTTTGTCGATTGATTATGATGTGCCACTATTCTATCCGAATGTTGGTTTAGGGACTATACTATATGCTCAAAGGGTGAGTGCAGGTGCATATTTTGATTATGCAAAATATAGCTATATACAAGAGCCTAATAAGTGGCTTTATAGTAATAGTTTTGGGGGTAGTGTTACAGTTTCGTATAATATTTTTGGTTTCCGAAATCTTATCCACACTACGCTCTCAATTTATAAGCCTAGTACCTCTATTTCGGTCTCTACCGAAATCACATTCTCGATAGATATTTAGTGATATAGAGATAGTATTTCATATTATTTTGTAATTTCAAGGAATTAATATTGTATTTATTGCAATATTCTGATTATTTTGTTTATCTTTGCGCAATATTACATTAAATTAGCGGAGGTGTAATGTGTGATTGTATAATGTTAATGTGATTTACTGATGATTAATCTATATCGAGAGGTTATTGATGATAGCTATCCTGTTATAGTTCATAAAGTTATAAAAGGCAAATGCAGCTACGAGCAACTATCAAGCGAGCGTTATATTATAGGCTACGTAATTTGTGGAGAGAAGAAAATAGATAATACTAGAGGGCTATCTTCGGGGACGGTCTACTGCTTGCCGATAGGAAACTATAATATTACGCATTTTGGAGAAGGAGATAATTTAGAGTATCAAGAGATAATGCTATCTTTTGATATGGTCTCTTTGCGAGACGAAATTCTTAGTTATCACACCGTTGAAAATGATTGTAATGTAGGTTGTTCGGATTTGAAGTGGAGCTTTCAGCAGTCCAGTAGTGCTATTAAGAGCATTTTTAGGCTGATTGCAAAAAAGAGCTATTACCATCCCTGTCAGCACTGTCTACACTCATTAGTGGAGAAGGTGCTAGTGTTAGATTTATTGCTTACAATACTATCCGAGGGTGTGTCGTCGTTGTCGCAGATGATTATTTGGGCTTTGCGGCAAGGAGTATCGGTTGTGAGTGGTGTAGTTGAGAGGAGTGGGGTGGTTGGATTAAAAATTTCACAGTTAGCTTTGATGTGTAATATGAGCGAATCGCAATTTAAGCGCGAATTTGTCTCTATATACCATACAACCCCTCATAAATGGATATTATCTAGGCAGCTGAATATGGCCGCCGAACTTTTAGAGAATCAAAAATTAGCAATTAAGGATATTGCCCACGAGTGCGGGTTTAGTAATCCATCGCATTTAGTTAAGCGTTTTAAAGAGCGTTTTGGTGTAACACCCAAAGAGTACAGAAAAACGCATAAAAATAATTGTTTGTAAATATCAGATTATTAGTTGATTATAAAATGCACGTAATTTTTTTGAAAAATAATGGCTAAAAAATTTGGAAAAAGAGAATAATAGTCATATCTTTGTACCGCAAATGATGATTCAGTAGCTCAGCTGGTAGAGCACAACACTTTTAATGTTGGGGTCCTGGGTTCGAGCCCCAGCTGAATCACATTAATTAAACGAGTATCGAAAGATACTCGTTTTTTTTGTTATATTTAGAAGAGGTAATTACTGTAAACCTCGATAAGAGTAGAAAGAAGTGGAGTAGTGAGGTGTCTGCTGTTGATTGGCCTGTTCTTTCAGATTTAAAAGCATACGAATCACCCACAGTCGAGGCGTATAACGTTAGTGGAGTTCCACGAATATATCTTATAGCACCTAATGGGCGCATAATAGATAAGAGCATTAGGGGTGATAGATTAGTGAACTATTTTAAGGATTTATCAAGAGAAACTAAATGATATTGTATGAGAAATATATTAATCGTAGTAGTATTAGTTTTTTTGTGCGATGGCATTTACGCCAGATATCAAAAACAAATATAGTAAAGGGGATAAGTTAAACAACTATACATTCGAAAATATCGATGGTCAAGAGGTCGAATTAAAAGACTTTAAAGGCAAACTCCTATTTATCGATGTGTGGGCAACGTGGTGATTAGCGTGCCACGGGGAGTTCCCCGAGATTGAAAAGGTGAAAAATAAATTAAAAGGTAAAAAGGTGGAATTTTTAAGTATTTCTATCGATAAAAACCGAGATAAATGGGCAGAGTTTGTGAAAAACCGAAAATTAAAAGGCCACCAATTATGGCTGCCTAAAGGTGTAAACGAGCAGTTTAGGGCAGACTTAGGACTAAGGGCTTACCCCACATTTATATTAATCGATAAGAGAGGGCGACTTATCACCACCGATGCGCCAAGACCATCAGCAGGTCAATTAGAAACAGAAATCCTTAAATTTTTGTAATATATTATTAAATTTTGCCCCCATTTTTGAGATAATTCTCTGAAATGGGGAGGGCGATTCCCTAAATGTAAATCAGATGATTTTAATTTAGGGAATCGCCCTCTTTCTATTTGATAAAATAGGATAGTACCAAAAGTATTTTATCTTTAGGTAATTTGTGTTTTAATATGTTAATGCCTTGCTGGCGTTGCTTGTAGATGGTGTATTCGCTTTTGCCCGTGATTTCGGCAATCTCTTTAACTGTGTAGTCGGCAAGAAATAGCTTCATAACCTTTGCACACTCTTCGGGTAGCAGATCGATTGCGTAAGATAATACAGAGAATAGCTCTGCTTCGGCAGCCTCAGTAATGAACGCACTACCTTTAGTTATTGCTGAGTGTACTCTCTCCTCTACCTTTAGATGATTATAGTGTACCTTGCACCTATTTTTAATCATCACATATATATAAGATTTGAGTTGTTTCTTGCTGTCGAATTTAGTGTTACGCTTCTCCCATAGCTCAACAAAGGCATCTTGGGCTATATCAATGGGGTCGATAGTACTATCTTTAAATAGTGAGTGCGCATAAAAGAAGACCTCACGAAATAACTCATCGTAAAGTTCAGTAAAAGCTGATGTCTCTCTTTTATTAAATCTATCTAATATTAGCCTCTCCTCCATCATCTATCATCTGGCAATTACTACATAATAGTGCAAGCTAGCATATTTATCTATTAACTACTTTGTGAAACAGATAAAAAAGTACGTTGCCCTATCAGCATCATTTTGTATATTACTCGACTACAAAGATAATATTTTTCAGTAAAATAGTGTATCTTTTTTTAAAAAACCTATATCATTTGCAAAAAATGCTTAATAATAAATTAACGAGCATTTGCTAGGTGTACTATTATTTTACTCGTAGAAGTAGTTCTTCGGTGTGTTCTTTGCCGAAGAAGCGTAGATTGAGTTCGGTTATTTGCTTTTTAATCTCGATTTTGTGTGCTGGGTTACTACTTTTATTATGTATTACGATTAATGATTCGGTTATCTTTGAGACACTATTGCGATCTAATCCCCTAGGTGATATATACTTTAATACTAGCATTGTATTGAAGTATAAATCATTATTGTGTGCTTTTGTGGATAGCTCGTTTAGTATATCAACACCCTTGCCTACACTTGTTTGGTTGAAAAATGCACGATTATCTATTACAAATTTTATTCGCGAAGAGTGAGCGTCAGTGTATCGGCTTATTACCCTAATAAATTGACGTATCGAGGTGGTTTCGCCATGCCTTACAGATGTTGCATTACTCAAAGAAAGAGTAGCGTAATTCTGAATTATCCTGCAATAGTCTGATAGTGGCATAACGCTAAGCATTTCGGCTTTGCCTTCGTCACTTAGCATATATCTAAATATATCGCTATCTATGTTTTTTATAACCTTATTGTAAAAATAGAGATTGAGATTACTATATCGCTCCTCTATAGGTGCAGCCTTGAACCCTTGAAAAGCGATTCGCATAGCTGACTCGGTCATTCCATCCTTCATCAGAGCAGCGCCATAATAGATACCATATTTGGGCTCTTTTTTATACTGTTCGGCTATATTTTTTTTCGAATTGAGGGGGTTAATAGCCCATTTAACAACAGTTAAAAAATCATGGGCGTTTGCGAATTTCGCATCAAATCGATTAATCTCTTCGCCATTATGGAAAACTATAAAATCTACACTATTAGTCAATGATAGCTCTTTAGCACGTTGATTAGTTGAGTAATCGCCAATGCTATATGCTACGAATATAGTATTATTATTAAGAAAATCACCCACCTGCTTATCCGCTAGGGCAATCCTAAGTATGCGCCCATAAAACGGACTTTTGAAATTATATGACATAAATAGCAGAGGCTTATTGCTCTGTTGAGACAGTTTTATTCCCTCCTCCAAACTAATTTTATACGGTTCGGCTTGAGCTAGTAAGTTTACTGTGAATGCGAAAAATAGTAGTGTAGTTAATAGTAATTTTGTAATCATATTTGTCGTGAGATTAAAAAAATACCTCCACTATTGGGCGGTAAGCCGCCCAATAGTGGAGGTGATGAAATTGGTGATTAACCCTTAAGCTCCTCTACAAGATACTTGTAGAAGTAAGGTATAGTTTCGATACCTTTGTAGAAGTTAGCTATTGGGTAGTTCTCGTTTGGCGAGTGGATAGCATCCGAACCTAAACCAAAACCTAAAAGGATACTCTTAGTACCTAGTATCTTCTCGAATCCACTAACAATAGGAATACTTCCTCCGCTATAGAAAGGAACTGGTTTCTTGCCGAATGTCTCGATAACAGCCTTTTCGGCAGCCCTATAAGCAGGTAACGAAGTTGGCGACACGTAAGGATAACCTCCGTGCGACTCGATAACCTCAACCTGAACACAGCTAGGCGCTAGCGACTTGAAGTAATCAGCAAATTGCTTGCTAATAATCTTCCAATCTTGATCTGGAACTAGACGCATAGAGATTTTAGCCTGTGCGATAGAAGGGATAACAGTTTTAGAGCCCTCGCCTGTATGACCTCCCCAGATACCGTTAGCGTCAAGTGCAGGACGGATACCTGTGCGCTCAAGAGTTGTGTAACCCTCCTCGCCAATAACCTCAGGTAGTTTAAGCATCTCTTTGTAACCCTCTAAATCGAATGGAGCCTCGTTGATAGCTGCGCGCTCCTCAAGAGATAGTACACGAACATCATCATAGAAGTTAGGGATAGTTACTTCGCCCTTCTCATTCTTTAGTTTAGCTATCATATCAGATAGGATATTTAGCGGGTTAGGTACAGCACCACCAAATAGACCAGAGTGTAGGTCGTGGCTTGGACCTGTTACCTTAACATCCATATATGCTAATCCACGTAGGCCACAAGTGATAGATGGAACATCCATAGCAATCATACTTGTGTCTGAGATAAGGATAATGTCAGCTTTTAACATCTCCTTGTTCTCTTCGCACCACGCATAAAGCGAACCTGAACCTATCTCCTCTTCGCCCTCTAGCATGAACTTAACGTTACAAGGAAGCTCGCCACTCTCAACCATCGCCTCGAATGCCTTAACGTGCATATATCCCTGACCTTTATCGTCGTCTGCTCCACGAGCAAATATTTTTCCATCACGGATAGCTGGCTCAAATGGCTCGGTCTCCCATAACTCAAGTGGCTCAACTGGCATCACATCATAGTGACCATAAACTAATACCGTAGGTAGTGAAGGGTCGATAGTTTTCTCGCCATAAACAACAGGATTTCCTGCGGTAGGCATAACCTCGGCCTTATCGGCACCAGCCTCGATTAACGACTGTGCTAGATGCTCGGCACATCTAACCATATCCTCTTTGTGACCACTCTCGGCACTGATTGATGGGATACGTAGCAGATCAAATAACTCGTCAAGGAACCTATCTTTGTTCTCCTGAATGTAAGCTTGTGTCTTTTTCATAAATGTAAAATTATTTTTAATTAGTATTCAAAAATATTCCCCTCTGATTTAATGGTAAGTCGTTTTGTTGGCGATGCCTCGACCCTACCAATAATTTGTGCATCAACACCATACGAACGGCTTATATCTATCACCATATCAGCATACTGTGGTTCAAGATATATCTCCATACGATGCCCCATATTAAATACCTTATACATATCACTACGTGGAGTACCGCTCTCTTGCTCGATGATACGGAAAAGAGGCGGAATCTCGAACATATTATCTTTTATTATGTGTAGATTATCCACAAAGTGCAGAACCTTACCTTGAGCACCACCTGTACAGTGAATCATACCCTTAACTACACCTTTACACTCTTTTAATATACGAGTGATAATTGGCGCATAGGTACGAGTAGGTGATAGCACTAACTTGCCTGCTGTAACATTTACCTCCTCGATAATATCGGTAAGTCCATAAGAGCCAGTGTAAGCTAATGATGCCGACATCTCAGGGTCGTAGCTCTCTGGATACTTAAAAGCAACCCCTTTATTAAATATATCGTGACGAGCAGAGGTTAAACCATTACTCCCCATTCCTCCATTATATTCTGTTTCGTAGATAGCTTGACCGTATGATGATAAACCAACTATCACCTGCCCTGCGGCTATGTTCGAGTTATCAATCACCTCGTCCCTGCGCATACGAGCGGTAACAGTACTATCAATAATGATTGTTCGCACTAAATCCCCCACATCGGCTGTCTCGCCACCTGTCGAGTAGATTCCTACACCCATTTCGCGCATTTTAGATAAGAACTGTTCGGTGCCATCAATTATCTCGGCAATCACCTCGCCAGGAATACGATTTTTATTACGTCCAATAGTTGAAGATAGGGTTATATTATCTACCGCACCAACACATAATAAATCGTCGGTATTCATAACAATAGCATCTTGAGCTACCCCACGCCATACAGATAAGTCCCCTGTCTCTTTCCAATAGGCATAAGCAAGAGATGACTTTGTGCCTGCCCCATCGGCGTGCATAATTAAACAGTGCTCTTCCGAACCAGTGAATATATCGGGTACAATCTTACAGAAAGCCTTATCAAAAAGCCCTTTATCTATATTTTTTATCGCTTTATGCACATCCTCTTTACCTGACGATGCCCCCCTTTGGGCATACCTTGAATTATCAATCATACAATTAACTGAATAAATTTCTTTAATAATAAAACTATCGCTTGTTTAACGACAACAAGGCAAAGATAGTAATTTTTTTTATAAATCTATTTATTTATGACAAAATTTTTATACCTTTGTGGTGGAAAATTAATATAATTAAGATATATATGAAAACAACACCATTTACGCAGTATCATATTGCTGCGGGAGCTAAAATGGCTCCATTTGCTGGCTATAATATGCCTATCGAGTTTACTGGTATCAATGTAGAGCACATTACAGTAAGAGAGAATGTCGGAGTATTTGACGTAAGTCACATGGGAGAGATATGGGCTAAGGGTCCTAATGCTGAGGCATTTCTTCAACGAGTTACTACAAATAACGTAGCTGCTCTGTACGATGGTAAAGTACAATACACCTGTATGCCTAATGGCGAGGGTGGAATAGTAGATGATCTGCTAGTTTACCGTATTAATAGCGAAACTTATCTGTTAGTGGTGAACGCATCTAATATCGAGAAGGATTGGAATCATCTAGCAAAGATTGCTCCTGAGTTTGGTATGGAGGTAGGTAAAGATCTATATAACGCATCAGATGAGATTGCTCAGCTTGCTGTCCAGGGTCCTAACGCTATGAAGGTGATTCAGAAATTGGTTGATGAGCCAGTTGAAGATATGGAGTACTACACATTTAAGAAAGTTACTCTAGCAGGGGTTAAAGATGTGATTTTATCAATCACAGGTTACACTGGTTCGGGTGGTTGCGAGATATATATGGCTAACGAAGATGCGGCTGCTATATACGAGGCTATTTACGCTGCTGGCGAGGAGTTTGGTATCGCATCAATAGGTTTAGGTGCTCGCGATACATTACGTTTAGAGAAGGGTTTCTGTCTTTATGGTCACGAGATAGATGATACAACTTCTCCTATTGAGGCTGGATTAGGTTGGATTACCAAATTTGTTGAGGGTAAGGATTTTATCGACAGAGAGAAGATGGAGGCTCTAAAAGCTAATGGTCTTACTCGTAAGATGGTAGGATTTAAGATGATAGACAGAGGTATTCC
>CAYJHM010000071.1:0-10013 GCA_964369935.1 uncultured Rikenellaceae bacterium | reverse complement strand
AGTGTTCGCTTTTTCCATAAGTGCGCTAGCTGTGGTGCATTACTCTTGCGAGTAAGAGAATGTGCCGCAGATGACGTGCTTATGGGAAAAGCCTTCTTGAACTAAAGTTTTGCGAATTATTTTATGCCCTATGCACTATTGCCAATTGCGCCTGATGCGTACTTGTATGCCTGGAGTAGCATTTTTCTGCATTGTTGCCTCTAAATCTTCCCATACTTCATCTATCCAGCCATTATCCTGTTTTAGGATACTTAGTACAGACATAGCCCATACCTTAACAGCTACTTTTGCCTTGGGCTCGATAATCCAGTTAATGGTTGCTTCGGCTATTGCTTTTGAGTGTTCGGTAGAAGGTTTATACGATTTTAATATATCAGACATCATCTTTGTGAAATGACGCTTTGCGCTTTGATTCTTACATAGTGGATAATCGGTAATGAATCGATCGAGGAAAGGTGTAAAGAGTTTATTGTGATTAAAATATATGTATTCTAAGGTGTAGGCACTCCTGAATAGTATAGCCTCTCGTTCTCTCTTAGTATGTGATATGCCTTTATCGGTAGCAAGTAAATATAACTCCTCCACACCATCAAGTTTAATTACTAATGATGATGCGCATAATGCGAAATTTTGCGAACACCTATTCAATATATAATCGATTATTTGCTCTTTGATAGTCATAGATATATCTGATAACCTGAGTTTTGGATAAGAAATTTCTTATCCAAAACTCAGGTTGATAAAAACTACCTCTGCCACAAACAGCAGAGGTAGTTTATAATTTAGCACATTCTAGTGCTTAAAGTGGCGTAATCCAGTTGTTACCATCGATAAATCGTTTGCGTTACAGTACTCGATAGATAACTTATCGTTAATCGAACCACCAGGTTGGATGAATGCAACTATACCCTCATTGTGAGCTATCTCAACACAATCAGCAAATGGGAAGAATGCGTCTGATGCCAAAACACCGCCCTCAAGCGAGTGACCAAAAGATTTTGCCTTCTCGATAGCTTGACGAAGAGCATCTACTCGTGATGTTTGACCTATTCCACTAGCTAGTAATTTACCATCTTTTGCTAATACAATAGCGTTACTCTTAGAGTGTTTAACAATCTTATTTGCAAAAATTAATGTATCGTTCTGCTCTTGTGTTATCCCCTTAGTGGTAACAACATTAAGTTCGCTATCAACTCCACCAACCTTCGCATCTCTATCTTGAACAAGAACTCCTCCTAACATCGAACGGAACTGCTTTTCAGGTAACGATACAGGGTTTAGCTGTAAAATGATACGGTTCTTCTTCGAGCCAAGTACAGTTAATGCCTCGTCGCTATATGATGGAGCTAGTATAACCTCGAAAAATAGCTTATTTATCTCCTCGGCAGTGTTTAAATCAATCTCACGGTTAGCTATCAACACACCTCCGAATGCAGAGACAGGATCACCTGCTAAAGCATCAATCCACGCTTGCATAATCGTACTACGCGAGGCTAGCCCACAAGCATTATTATGTTTAAGGATAGCAAATGTAGGTGTCGAGAATTCGTTAATTAAGTTGATTGCTGCCTCGATATCAAGCATATTATTATATGAAATATCTTTACCGCCTAATTTAGTAAATAACCCCTCTAAATCACCGAAATATGTTGCGCTCTGATGCGGATTCTCGCCATAACGAAGAGTTACACCGTTATTATGTGTAATCCTAACCGATGGGAGGCTCTCACTACGGTTGAAGTAGTTAAATATGTGCGAATCGTAGTTCGAACTTACAGCAAATGCTTTTGCTGCAAAATTTAAACGATTAACAATTGTGGTCGAGCAATCTTGTGTAGATAAAATTTCCATTAGCTCGCCATACTGCTCGCGCGATGATACTATTACAACATCTTGATAGTTCTTTGCTGCTCCACGAATAAGCGAGATACCACCTATATCAATCTTTTCGATAATAGCAGCGTGCTCGGCATCACTAGCTACTGTCTCCTCGAAAGGATAAAGATCTACAATCACTAAATCAATCTCAGGAATCTCGTATTGAGCTAGTTGCTGCTCGTCGCTCTCGTTATCACGGCGAGCTAATATGCCCCCAAATACCTTTGGGTGAAGAGTTTTAACTCTACCACCTAGAATAGAAGGGTAGCTAGTTAAATCTTCAACTGCTGTTGCTGTGTAACCTAGCTCATTTATAAATGATAAGGTTCCACCAGTTGAGTATATCTGTACACCACTATCAGCTAATACTTTAATTATCTGATCAAGCCCATCTTTGTAATAAACCGAGATAAGAGCACTTTTTATCTTCTTCATACTATTTATATTATGTGGTTAAAATACTAAATCATCCTCTGAGGAGTAGAGTGAATCAAAATCATCTTGTGATGGCATAGGAGGAGCATCATTATTTGATAGGGCATCAACACGCCTATCAACCCTAAATGCTTTTACGTCGGTGTACCATTTTCCGTTAAACTCCCTGCTCTCTATATCAATAGAAAGAGATACTATCTCGCCCGATTTAAGAGTGTTAAGAACTGCTGTTTTATCGCCCCATACACTAACACATATCTTTTTTGGATAGTCTGATAAGGTCTCAATAACGAAATTTTGTTTGCGCCACTCACCTTTAGGCGAGTTGCCAGTTTGTAGCTCTAATACCGAAATTACTCTGCCATCTAACTCCATATTCAATTACTTTTGTTGTTATTATTTAGTCGCCCCTTAAAAAGATTTAACTATTTGTTTGTAAATATTTTAACTAAGCTTGACGCTTTAAATTTCTACCAACTTTTAAGGGGCGACTATTTAGAACACAAAATTAATAAATATTTGTTATATTACCAATAGATAAACATGTTTTTTTATCAGAGTGTACCAACTAATTATAACGATGAGTCCATAATCATCATAAGAACGAATCCTACCATTGCACCCAATGTGGCTATATCCGAGTGTTTACCACTCTGCGATGAAGGGATAAGTTCTTCGACAACAACAAACACCATAGCACCCGCGGCAAAAGCTAGTGCATAAGGCATAATAGGCTCGACACCAAGAACTAACCAAGCACCTAAAACAGCTGCTAATGGCTCGACAGCTCCTGATAATTGGCCTAGGTTAAAGGCTCGCCATTTAGATACACCCTCTTTAGCTAGTGGTACGGATATTATGGCGCCCTCAGGGAAATTTTGAATACCCATTCCGATAGTTAGTGAGATAGCCCCAGCTAAGAGAGCAGGGTCGCCTGTACTGCCTGCTACACCAAAGGCTACACCAACAGCTAGCCCCTCGGGTATATTGTGAAGTGTTACGGCCAAAGCCAAAAGAACGCTTCTCTTCCATGAAGTATCGATTCCCTCTTTAGTAGTTGCCCCCGAATTGATATTTATGTGCATATGTGGCAGTAGCTTATCTATAATAAACAGAAAAGCTCCACCCAAAAGAAACCCAATAACAGTAGGCACCCATCCACGACCATCACTTTCGCCTATCTCTAGTGCAGGCAGTAACAGCGACCAAAAACTAGCTGCTAACATTACCCCAGCAGCAAAACCAAGGAGAAGATTCATAATCTTCTGATTCAATTGACGGACAAAAAATACAATTGATGAACCAAATGCAGTCATAAGCCAAGTAAAGGTAGTAGCAATAAGAGCTACTACGATAGGGTTGATTTCTGATAGTGTATTAGTTAGATTCATATAGCTAATAGTTAATTGGTTTTACTGTGAATATAAATGGTTCGCCCTTCATTGTGGTTAAAATTAAAAGTTTAGAACTTCCGCTCTTAATTTTAAGTGCCTTTTGTATCTGTTCGCTGCTATAAGGGAAATTATGTGTTATAATCGTTGCATTACTAATTTTTAGGGACCTAAATTGCTTAGGCTTATAGGGCATAGCACTCTCTATTTCATATAATTTTCCAGCGTAACTAGTTGGCGCAGTTAGCCATAGGGCTAGCTCGTTAGTGAAGTAGTAGTTCTCCTCAGTGTGATAGTTACAGTAAAAAGGTTCGGCACAACGCATCTTACGAATAGCAACATCTGCAATAGTGATATATTTATAATTTTCTATATCAAACATCTGGCCATTGTGTTGCTGTGCTAACTGCTGTTTGTTAAACCGAATTTGATGTAGTGTACCATTGCGTTCTATTATATTGCAACCAATTGTGCCGCAGTTGCTACTGTTTTTGCTGTATATCTCTACAATAAGTTCTTTGCACTCGCCTGCTAGTGATACAGCATACACCGAACAGTTGCTGCCGAATATCCGCTGTGCTTCGCTATGGTCGAACATAGGTGATAATTTTATAACTATCCTATCGGTCATTCTTTTAAGCAATGGTAGTAGTTCAATAACATTAGGCGAGCAATCCTCTAAAAGGAATACCTTTTTGTTGTGCTCCCTACGTGCAGGGTCAATGTAGATAGTATCGAAATGAAGATTTGGGTTATTATTGATGTAATCCTCTGATTTAGTGTTAATAACTTCGATATTAGTAGCACCTAAACGACGGAAATTTTCTTCTGCTATTGCTGCGATTAATGAATCTTGTTCAAGAGTGATAACCCTATTAAATTGTTTACTCAAAAAGTACGAGTCTACACCTAATCCACAAGTTAAATCTAGCAGTGTATCGCCGCTATATGTTCGTATCGAGGCGGTATGATAACTGCTAGCTTGTTCGTACGAGAGTGGAGGTATTATTGCACGAGAATGGTATAAGTGAGGTAGTTTAGTACGGCATCGAGAGAGGTATTTGATTTGATTACATACAGCAGGAGCAATGCCCTGAAGAGCTAACTTAGCAGGGTCACTCTCAATCTCACGATTAATCAATTCAAGAGCCTCGGGGCTCTTAAGATACTCAAACTCCTCCCAACTGATTCCAAACATAGTGTAATCTTATTTTGTGATACCTCGCCCTTTAGCTATCTCCTCCATTAGGGCAAATGCCTCGTTATAATCATTTGCTATCTTACCATCAAGTATTGCCTCTTTTATCTCGGCTTTTATCTCGCCCACAATTGCCGATGGTGGGATAGAGTAGTGGTTCATAATTATTTCGCCTGTGATAGGTGGCTGGAAATTACGTACCCTATCTTTCTCCTCTATCTCTTTAAGCATTCGACGCACAAGAGCAAAATTCTCGAGATAACGCTTAACTTTATAATCATTAGCCGAGGTTATATCGGCCTCACATAGCATCATTAAATCGTCAATATCATCTCCAGCTTCGAAAAGTAATCGTCTAACGGCTGAATCTGTTACTTCCTCTTTTGCTAATGCAATAGGGCGAAGGTGCAGGAACACCAATTTGCGAACATAATCCATAGGTGCACCAAGCGAGAGCCTAAGAGTTCGGAAAATACCCTTAACCATCTTAGCTCCAATAACCTCGTGCGAGTGGAATGTCCAACCTGCGTTTTTATCCCAACCTTTAGTGGCTGGTTTCCCAACATCGTGTAATAGAGCAGCCCAACGTAACCATAATTTACCATTATCAACAGCGGCCACATTATCTAGCACTGTAAGTGTATGGATAAAATTATCTTTGTGAGCTCTTCCTTCACGCTTTTCGATACCCTTTAGCTGAGTCATAAATGGGAATATATATGGCAGTAAACCGCACTTATCAAGCAGGTAGAAACCAACCGAAGGCTTAGGTGACAGCATAATTTTTTCTATCTCGGTTGAGATACGTTCAATTGATACTATCTCTATCCTTTCGGCATTCTTAGCGATAGATTGAAATGTTTTATCCTCTATTTTGAAACCTAACTGGGAGGCAAACCTAATAGCACGAATCATACGCAGAGGGTCGTCGCTAAAGGTAATATCTGGATCGAGAGGCGTGCGTATGATTTTAGCCTCTAAATCGTTTAAACCACCAAAAGGATCTACTAATTGGCCATAGTCTTCTTTATTTAACGAAAATGCCATTGCGTTAATTGTGAAATCTCGCCTATTTTGATCATCTTCTAGTGTGCCCTCCTCAACAATTGGTTTGCGCGAATCGCGTGTATAGGACTCTTTGCGGGCCCCAACAAACTCGACCTCCATATCGCCACTACGCAGCATAGCAGTTCCAAAATTTTTGAATAGAGTAACTTTAGTATTTAACTCTGCACCCAATTTTTCGGCAATATCAAGGCCACTGCCAACTACTACGATATCAATATCTTTACACTCTCGTGATAAGAGAAAATCTCGAACGTAGCCGCCAATAACATAACCTTTTACCCCTTGCGACTGGAGTAACGAGCCAACTTGTTGGAAAATTTTATGTTTTAAAGCCTTATTCATCTACTTTAATTGACGTAAATATAGTTGTATAGTATTTTCTAATCCGTAATATAGAGCATCTGAAATAAGAGCGTGACCTATTGATACCTCTAGGAGATTAGGGATATTTTTTGCAAAATATTCAAGATTTTCAAGGCTTAAATCGTGCCCAGCATTTAAACCTAACGAATATTTTTTTGCCTCAAGGGCAGTAGCTATAAATGGAGCAATAGCTGCTTCACGATTTTCTGCATAATTAGCCGCATAAGGTTCGGTATATAGCTCTATCCTATCAGTTCCACACTCGGCAGCGTGTTTAACAAGCTCAGGTACAGGATTTAAAAATATTGAAACCCTTATTCCTTTAGCCTTAAAACGCGAAACTATATCTTTAAGATACTCTTTATGCGTTATAGTGTCCCAACCGCTGTTCGAGGTTATAGCCTCGGGTGGGTCGGGTACAAGTGTAACTTGTGCAGGTACAACTTCAAGTACTAGCTCGATAAACTCTTCCGACGGGTAACCCTCGATATTAAATTCGGTTGTTACATTTTTAGCTAGCTCCCTAACATCGCTATAACGAATATGCCTCTCATCGGGGCGTGGGTGAACAGTGATACCTTCTCCTCCAAATCGTTCGCAGTTTAATGCTGCCTCTAAAAGATTAGGGGTATTTCCACCTCTCGCATTTCGGATGGTGGCTATTTTATTTATATTTACACTTAACTTTGTCATATCTATTTTTTTATTTTGTCTAATCGAATAGCGAATTTATTCTGCTAGGTGGGGTAATTCCAAGGTGCGAATAAGCCTTTTCAGTAGCTTCACGCCCCCTAGCTGTTCTTTTAATAAACCCTTCCTGAATTAAGAATGGTTCGTGTACCTCCTCGATAGTCTCGGCATCTTCGCCTACGGCTGTGGCAATAGTGCCAAGCCCAACAGGACCACCCGAGAATTTATTAATCATGGTATCAAGAATCTTATTATCCATCTTGTCTAGTCCGTAGAGGTCAATATTTAAGGCATCTAGTGCATAACGTGTAATCTCTTTGTCGATAACACCATTACCCTTAACCATAGCAAAATCACGAACCCTGCGCAGAAGAGCATTTGCAACTCGTGGAGTCCCTCTACTACGGCGAGCAAGCTCTAACGATGCGTCGTCATCTATTTTTGAACCAAGTATACCAGCAGCTCTTCGTATGATACGATTTAAGGTGTTCACATCATAGTATTCAAGCAGACACTGAATACCAAAACGTGCCCTTAAAGGTGAGGTGAGTAGCCCACTACGTGTTGTTGCACCAATTAATGTAAAGGGTGAAACTTCAATTTGAATAGAACGAGCACCTGGCCCTTTATCTAACACCACATCAATAGAAAAATCCTCCATTGCAGAGTATAGATACTCCTCGACAATAGGAGAAAGGCGGTGAATCTCATCGATAAACAGTACATCACCCTCATCTAGGTTGGTTAAAAGTCCTGCTAAATCACCAGGCTTATCTAGAACAGGCCCTGAGGTTAGTTTAAGTGATACACCTAACTCGTTACTTATGATATGGGCAAGGGTTGTTTTACCCAGCCCAGGAGGGCCGTGTAGAAGCACGTGATCAAGCGGCTCATTTCGCATAATGGCCGCTTTGATAAATATTCGGAGATTCTCAACCGTTTTGCTCTGACCACTAAAGTCATCTAACTCCTGTGGTCGAATCTGCTCCTCATACTCGTTGTCTCGTTTACTGTTTTTTAACCCTTCAATCATCTATTTTTTATTTGATAGCATCCTTTTATTGCGACTAAATCGTGCTTCGGCATACTCTAAGGTAATCTCTAGCTGCTTTTGATTATCGTCTATCTCGAACATGGCATCAATCATTATAGCCTCGCATATCGAACGTAAACCCCTAGCACCCAATCCAAACTCTACTGCTTTGTCTACAATAAAACCCAAAACATCATCGGCAAATGATAGTTCGATATTATCGTACTCGAATAGTTTGATGTATTGCTTAGTGATAGCATTCTTAGGCTCGGTTAAAATTCTTAGTAAAGCATCACGATTAAGTGGTTCAAGGTAAGTGAGAACAGGAATACGCCCCACTAACTCGGGTATCAGTCCAAAACTCTTGATATCCTGAGGTGTGACATATTGAAGAATATTATCATTATTCACATTCTCGCGATTATCGCTTGCTCCATATCCAATAGCTTTAGTGTTAAGCCTTTGTGCTATTTTTTGCTTTATGCCATCGAATGCACCTCCACAAATGAATAGAATATTTTTTGTCTCAACCTGAATATACTTTTGGTCGGGGTGCTTGCGCCCTCCTTGCGGTGGGACATTCACTAAAGTACCCTCAAGAATTTTTAATAGGGCCTGCTGAACACCCTCGCCAGATACATCACGTGTGATAGATGGGTTATCTCCCTTACGTGCTATCTTATCTATCTCGTCGATGAAGATGATGCCTCTCTCGGCAAGCTCAACATTGTAGTCGGCAGCTTGAAGAAGCCTAGTTAATATATTCTCAACATCCTCTCCTACATAACCAGCTTGAGTAAGTGCGGTAGCATCAACAATAGTGAACGGAACGTGAAGTAACTTAGCTATCGTGCGAGCCATTAAGGTTTTACCCGTTCCTGTATCGCCAATTAGTAACATATTCGATTTGTCAATCTCGATATCCTCTTGCTTTGATAGGTCATTATCATTGTGAATAAGACGCTTATAGTGATTATAAACCGCCACACTCATATATTTCTTAGCATCCTCCTGCCCAATCACATATTCGTCGAGAATCGACTTGATTTGCATCGGTTTTAAGATGCGCTCTTTGTTAATCTTGAATCCGCTCTTTTTCTTCTCTACGGTCTCTTCGGCAATAATAACGTGTCCCCTTTCAATACACTCCTCGCATATTAATACGCCATTTTCGCCTTCGAACATTAGAGTAGAGAAATTTTCCTCATTTCCGCAAAACGAACATTTTCTGCCGCTTCCGTTGGTCTCTTTTTTTGCCATTATTATTTACGTATTAATACATTATCAATTAAACCATAATCTACCGCTTCGGCCGAGCTAAGCCAGTAATCCCTATCAGCATCTTGCTCAATCTTAGCGTAATCAACACCACTATGTAGCGATAAAATGTCGTAAAGTTCCTTCTTTAATTGAAGAATATGACGAGCAGTAATCTCGATATCCGATGCTTGACCCTGAACACCACCTAATGGCTGATGAATCATTATGCGTGAATGCTTTAGTGCCGAACGCTTGCCTTTAGCACCTGCAGTAAGGAGTATCGCTCCCATCGAGGCTGCTAAGCCAGTACATATAGTTTCAACATCGCAGGTTATAAGCTGCATAGTATCGTATATTCCTAAGCCAGCTGTTACCGACCCACCAGGTGAGTTGATATATAACTTAATATCTTGATTAGGTGCAGTAGACTCTAAAAATAGCATCTGCGCCTGAATAATATTCGCCACATCATCTGTTACCTGTGTTCCAAGGAAAATGATACGCTCCATCATCAAGCGAGAAAAAACATCCATCTGAGCAACATTTAAATGACGCTCTTCGGTTATTGTTGGAGAAATATACCCCATTATAGATGATGAGTAACCATCTAGTGCTAACGAGCTGATTCCGTGCGAGCCCATTGCAAATTTTTTAAATTCTGAATTCATAATTTCTATATTGTTGTGTTGTGTGTTAT
>CAYJHM010000070.1:0-10023 GCA_964369935.1 uncultured Rikenellaceae bacterium | reverse complement strand
CCTATGTCCATTATATGCAAATTGGAGGTTCAATATCTGCAAATACAAACAACGAGAAAAATATAAATAACGAATTAACTGTAATTCGTGAGATAGAGACATTTTATAATGAGTTTGGTTTTATAGATACTTTTAACCACTCGTTAATGCGTAAAAAGATAAGTACTAAATGGGACACTCTACATAAAACAAAAGGTAAAATTCAACGAAACTACGCAAAACTATTCCCCGAAATAGAGGATTATATAGCAGAGGCAGAAGGGATGCCTAATCACTTAAAACGTGCCTTAAAAAAGGCTGGTAAAGGTTCGCTGTGTAGTTTAAACACAATGCGCTTTATGCGAAAGCTAAGAAATAAAATATTTAAAAAAAGTAATAACCGATTTTAATGAGTAATAAGTCACGTACATCGAATGTCCTAAAAAATAGTAAATTTGCACTGGTAATATCATTAACACAAATTTTACTAAATTTTCTCTCGCGCGGTATATTTCTAGAATATCTCGGAGCAGATGTCCTTGGACTTAACTCGACAGCTCAAAACTTACTTTCGATACTTAATCTAGCCGAACTTGGTATAGGTACCGCATCATCGGTTATGCTATATAAACCAATCCACGATAAAGATCACGATTCGATATGTGATATATTATCGCTACAAGGGTGGCTATACAAGCGCATTGCTCTCCTGATAGCTGCTGGTGCAGTGATACTAATGGGATTTTTTTCCCTAATATTCGATGATATAACACTACCACTATGGTATGCATTTGCGTCATTTTCTGCCTATCTATTAACTTCACTTTTAGGATATTTCTTTAACTATCGTCAAATTATCTTATCAGCAAACCAAGAGCAATATAAGATTCTTATCAGTTCGAACGTTGTTAAAATGCTCTTTGTAATATTGCAGATTATTGCTATCTCGTACTTAGAGAACGGATATGTATGGTGGCTAGGAATTCAGGCAGCTAGTGCGTTCTGTGTTTCATACGCTCTGCATTATGCTGTTAAACGCTCGCACCCATACATCAAGTCGAGCAAATACTCGGGTGCTGAACTCAGACGCAAATATCCTGATATGCTAATTAAAATTGGGCAAGTATTTGTTCATAAGATTACTTCATTTATTGTCTACAACACTCAGTCACTGATTGTTTACGCTTATACGTCGCTCACTACTGTTGCCTACTACGGTAACTATATGCTCATAATATCGGGGCTAAACATACTTAGCGATTCACTGTTTAATGGGTTGAATGCTAGCGTTGGTAATTTAATTGCTTCGGGCGACAGAAAACGTATAATGCGAGTGTTTGAAGAGCTTTACAGCTCACGTTTCTTGATGGGTTCGGTTATGGCTCTTTCAACTTATATTCTCACGCCACATTTCATAACAATTTGGATTGGTGAAGAGTATATAATGGAGGATTTAACATTAATTCTAATTCTCATAACATTCTTTATCAGCGTAATACGTGGTGCAGTGGATTTCTACATCAATGCCCACGGACTTTTTCGAGATATATGGGCACCGATTGTAGAGGGGGCTATTAACCTTGGAGCATCAATATTGTTCGGTATGATTTGGGGGATAAATGGAGTGATACTCGGTGGTATCGTTAGTCTTACACTAATTATAATGGGGTGGAAACCATATTTTCTCTTTAAGCAGGGATTAAAGGCAAACTTTGGTATATATGTTATGATTTTCATCAAACATACAATCTCAATTCTTATTATTATTGCTGCAATGTATCTCACGAAAATAGAATTTTATATAAAATATACATCAAATGAGTATATCGACTTTGCACTTAATGCCTTTTTAATAACAGCAATGTTTGCAATCATTCAATTAGCGATACTGTACCCTATCTCACGAGGGATGAGGGATTTTTGTTCAAGAGTTATAAATATAATTAAAAGATAAAAGCATATGGATTTAAAATTAACATTAAACACACGAGCAGATCTACAACATCTACTATTTCGCAGAGCATTTTTAATCAGCGAAAAGAATTTTGATATATCAAGCTACCCCTTCTATGGAAATTGGAAAAGCCAACAAGTGGGACGCTACAATTTAATGTGCCACAAGGAATATAATATGTTCTATGTAACTAAAGGAGATATTACCCATTTCTTAATGGGGCATAGTTACAACCCATTCACTATGGAACACGAAGAAAACAAACAGCTTGAGAAGATTGCCGATTCGTTGCTTGTGAGTAAAGATGAGTATTGGAAAAGTGTGAGCGAACTGACTGGTATTTTTGTAATGGGATATTTCGATAATGATAGTATAAACTTTATCTGCGACCCATCAGGAATGCAATCGGCTTATTATAGCACGGTAGAAGATAATTTTATGATTACTTCGCACCCTCAAATTATTGCTGACCTATATGACTTAAAGCGCGATAAATTTGTAAACGAACTACTTAACTACAAATGGTATGGACGTGTTATGGGCTGCTATCTACCAGGAGACCTTTCGGCCTATGCCGAAGTTAAACGTATTGTTCCTAATATTGAGTTTACAAACAAAGATAGAGCTATATCACATAAGCGATTCTACCCTATCGTAAATTTAAGCGAGTGCCAAAACGATACCGAATACAATTCGGTTATTGAAGATGCGGCAACAATTCTAAAAAATGGAGCCGAACTTGTTCTACGCAAATGGAAAAATCCCGCTATCTCGCTTACTGGAGGTATCGACAGTAACACTACTTTTGCTGCTGCAGTGGGAAATTACGATAAATATGAGACATTCAGCTATCTTTCTGCTCATAAAGAGACTATCGATGTTGAAGCCGCAAAAAAGATTTCCGACCATTTCAACACAAAGCACAAGATTTACGAAATTCCAGCCGACAATAGCTCAATTAAAGATTTCGAAATTAAACACGCTATACTCCACCATAACAGTGGATATATTGCTCCTCGCAAAGAGAACGAAATTAGAAAGCGCATATTCCTAGAGGAGAATTGTCATAATGATGTTGAGATTAAATCGTGGGTATCAGAGACGATACGTGGATATTGGTATAAACACTATGGACGTAACACTATGCCACCACTATCTCCTAAGTTATATAGAAACCTTTATAAAATTTTCACTACAAATAGAGGATTAGCTCGCAAGGTAGACCGCATATTTAAAGATTATATTAATAAGTATGAGTATCGTTCAATACCAAGCCAGTACCCTCCTGCCGATATGCACTTTAACGAAGTTACGTGGGGTAGCTGGGGGGGGACGAACATCTCTGAGATGAAATATTGTTTCGATATTACGATTATTTACAACAATCGCCAATTCTTAGATTTACTATTCAGAGTACCATTGGCCAAGAGAATTTCAGATCAGCACCACCTTGACATGAAACGATTCCTAAATAAGGAACTGTTCGATATGGGAATCCGTGTAGTAAATATGATGGAGACCGACAGTAGAGCTCGTATGTTAAATATGATATTTACTGCAAATATGGCAATACCATTTTAAACGTTTAGACAAATGAGCTATAAGATATTAAAAAGATTTTTAGATATTGTTATTTCCTTTATCGGATTCATAACACTTTTACCTCTAATGATGTTTGTATGGGTAATTATTCGTCTGGAATCCTCGGGAGGTGCAATATTTAAACAGAAGCGTGTCGGGCGTGGTGGTAAGGTTTTTACTATGTATAAATTTCGCTCAATGGCAGTAGGTTCGGAGAGCCAAGGAACAGGAGTATACTCATTCAAAGGGGATGCAAGGGTAACACGAATAGGCAGAATAATACGTGCAACAAGCATAGACGAACTTCCACAATTTATTAATGTTATTCGAGGAGATATGTCGTTAGTAGGGCCTCGACCTGTTCTTACCTACCACCCATACAAGTGGGGCGAATATCCACAAAAGGGATTAACTCGTTTTGAAGTTCGACCAGGTGTTACAGGCTGGGCACAGGTAAATGGACGCAAAACTGTTGAGTGGGATAAACGTTTTGAATTTGATAGTGAGTATGTGAGAAAAATGTCGCTATTTTTCGATATTAAAATACTTTTTCTTACTGTTTGGCGTGTTGTGGCAAATAGTGATAACAGTAATAAGTAAATATTTCTTAACAATTTTTTTTCAAAAAATAAACATTATTATTCCTAAATAATATTAAATGACTAACCGAATAATTCAGTTAGTCATTTAATATTATTCTCAGTTGGTAACTATTTCATTTTAATAAAGCAAGAACATAACTAATTAAAATAATTATATTGATTCAAATCTGAATTTTCCATCACTTAAGACACTAAAATTATATCAATTCACAAAATAATTCATTTTTCATTCCGTATGTCACCAAATTTAAGGATGACAACATTTTTAATTAGCTGATTTATAGATTACTACGCAATCAAATTGTATCTAATATCAAAATTTAATTAACTTGAATTCAAAATGCAAACGAACTTTTTTTCAAAAAACAGACTTTTTTTTTAAAATATTCTTGCATAATTGAAATAAATTCATTATCTTTGCTACTATCACGGGGGATAGTTCATTTTAGAAATGAAAATATGTGATAACATTACATCTAAGGCATTAATAATTACGTGTTTACACTAACAATACAATTTGTATAGCAAAATTCCGTAATAACAAAGTGTTTTAGACAAATCTTTAACGTACATTTATAAATTACTCACACTAAACTATAGTAATTATAGTGGTGGGTGCTGTGTATTTTTTTTACAAATTACGTTAACAAAAAATAGGGGGATATGATAAAACTGATGTACATTACAGCAGACAAATCTGTTGCGGAGTTTGTGCTCGCAGCGGGTGCGGATCGCGCTTTTGTTGATATGGAAGTTATTGGCAAGGAGGAGCGACAAGGGGGAATGAATAGCGTTAAATCAAACCACACTTTTGAACAACTGCGTGAAGTAAGGAGTATAGTTCCAAAAGACAAGGAACTACTTGTGCGAACAAATCCAATTCACCCTGGTTTAGCTACTGAAGTAGATAAGATTATAGAGTGCGGTGCAGATATTTTAATGTTACCATACTTTAAAACTGCAGAGCAGGTTCGTAAATTTGTTTCAATTGTTAAGGGGCGTTGTCGTATTTGTTTACTTATAGAAAACAAAGAGTCTGCAATCGATAATATCGATGAAATACTTGCTGTTGAAGGGGTTGATGAATACTACGTGGGACTTAACGATCTAAATTTATCACTTAAAGGTAGATTTCTTTTCGAGCCTATGGCAAACGGCTTATTAGACAGAATTTGCAAGAAACTAAAAGCCACTTCAAAACCTTTTGGCTTTGGTGGTGTGGCTCGTCTTGAAGATGGCCTGCTTTCTGGTGCAAATGTCTTGGCTGAGCACTATCGTTTAGGTTCGAGTTGCGTGATTATGTCTCGTACATTTGCGGATATCTCGAATTTTGGATGCGTGGATGATGCCAAACCTGTTTTCATAGATGGCATATCAAAACTGCGTGAATACGAGAAAAAACTTATTACCGCAGATGATAGATTCTTTGCAGAGAACCACCTTAGTGTAAAATCAATTATCAGAAAAATATTAAATGGACAAAATTCTACTAACAGGAGCACTACAACCCTCAAAAGAGCTATGCGTAGAGTTGGGCAAATTGGGGTTTAAGGTAGATTTCTTGGAGAATGAACTAGTACCTTCCCAAATAGATATGAGCGTATATAGTGCGGTCATCTGTAATTCATTATTCCTGCATAACGATATTTCAAACTTCAGTTCACTGCGTTTTGTTCAACTTACAAGCGCGGGGTACGACAGAGTGCCTGTTGATAAAATGGAGGCTCGCGGAATTTCTCTTCATAACGCTGGTGGTGTGTATAGTATACCTATGGCAGAATGGGTAGTAGCTGCATGCCTTACTATGTATAAGAACTTTCAACACTTCTATTCTGCACAGACAACTCATCAATGGATAAAATACCGCAATATCAAGGAATTGAATGGCTCTAATGCTCTTATTGTAGGGCTAGGTAACGTGGGGCAAGAGGTTGCAAAACGTCTTTGGGCATTGGGTGTAGAGGTTGATGCAATAACCACAAAAGATGTTGATTATCCAATGATTAATCGATGTTATAGGCGTAACGAACTGGAGGAGCGATTAATGCACTACGATATTATTATTTTAAGTCTTCCGCTTAACTCAACTACCAAGGGTATGTTCAACAAAAAAATGTTTAGCGCAATGAATCCTAACTGCCTGTTTATAAATATATCACGTGGTGCTGTAGTTGATGAATTTGCTCTGATCGATGCTCTTAAAAATAATACTATTTGGGGTGCAATATTAGATGTATTTGAACAAGAACCACTTCCAAATACTTCACCTCTGTGGGATATGGAACGAGTGATGATTACCCCCCACAACTCTTTTGTAAGCATTCGCAACCAAGAGAGGTTAGAGAGATTAATTATTAGTAACATTAAACGAGAATATGGGCACAAATAAAACATTTGTTCTAATATCTCCTAAGAATAGGACAGCATATAATTTTCGAGGTGATCTCATACGCGAGATTATTAAACGAGGATATACAGTATATGTAACTGGGCCAAACAAAATAGATGTAGATCGCATCGAGGAATTAGGGGCTAAATTTAAGTTAATACCAAACAATAAGAATGGAGTAAATGTCTTTTCAGATCTTACCTACCTATTCCGATTATGGCGCTTTATGCGTAAGGTAAAACCCGACGTTACACTAGGCTACACAGTGAAGCCCGTGATATACGGAGCTATTGCAGCTAAGTTAGCTGGTGTGCGCAGTATCAACTCAATGATAACAGGAGTTGGATACCTTTTTATCTCTAAAGCTTTAGTTGCACGCCTATTAAAACAACTTGTTATTCAGCTATATATCATAGGTTTACGTGTAGCTCACTCTGTAATATTTCAGAACGAAGACGACTTGAACGAATTTATTGATAACGGAGTTGTAAAAAAGGGTAAAACTAATATTGTGAATGGCTCGGGTGTAAATATGGAGCGTTTCACTGTGCACAACTTACCTCAGCAACTCACTTTCTTTATGCTCTCACGTGTAATGTATGCTAAAGGTGTTATGGAGTATGCAAAAGCTGCAAAAATCATAAAAGAGAGACATCCGAATATTCGATTTATGCTACTTGGAGCCTTTGAAGATATTCAAGATAGTATTCCAAAGGGGGAATTTATGCAAGAGTATGTTGATAGTGGCGTATTAGATTATTTTGAAGAATCAAACAACATTGCTTCTTATTATGCACAATGCTCGGTATTTGTGCTACCATCATATAGGGAGGGAACCCCTCGGACTGTATTAGAGGCAATGGCTATGGGGCGTGCAATTATAACTACTGATGTGCCTGGGTGCCGTCAAACAGTTATCGATGGTGAAGGAGGTTTTAAAGTGCCCGTAAAAGATGTAGATGCGCTTGTTGAAGCAATGGAGAAATTTATTCATAACCAAAATCTTGCAAAAGAGATGGGCGCCGCATCATATAAATATTGCGCATCAAAATACTGTGTGGAATTGGTAAATAAAAGTATGATGGATATCATGTTCAAAAATATAGAATAGAGGAGTGAATTATGTGGTTTTTTCAGAAAAAAATAGCAATTGAGCCACTATTGGTTGATATGGTTGATATCCATTCGCACCTGCTCTATGGAGTAGATGATGGTGCACAACACGAAGAGGAGACTGTCGATATTATCAAAGGTTATAAATCATTAGGTATAAATAGGTGCTATGCTACACCTCATATTCTACCTAATAAATTCAATAACAACGAGAAAACATTAAGTACCGTATTTGAAGAGCGACTACTACCAATAGCAAAAAAGATGGATTTTTCAATCAATTTAGCTGCTGAATATATGATTTGTCCTACTTTCATTCAACGACTTCGTGATGGAGATAAATTTCTAACTATTAAAGATAATTATTTACTGCTCGAGTTAGAGCAAAATAGCAGTTTTTCAGACAGAACATTAGCTATCTTTAATGAGATATCTAAGAGTGGCTATATTCCAATATTGGCACACCCTGAAAGGTACCATTTCCTTAATAAAGAGTGGTTTTTAGCCCTAAAAAATCAAAATGTGCATATGCAACTCAATGTGCTTGCACTAGCTGGAATATATGGATTAGAGGCAAAAAAAAGTGCTGAATATTATCTTGAAGCTGGAATATATGATTATGTAGGTATCGACTGTCACTCTTCGAGAGATTTTAAGAGGGTAAAAGATATAAATACTAGTAAGAAAGGCGCATTATGCCTGAGCCGATTAATAAACAACAATACTAGCAAGTTTTAGTAACATTATTTGGTTGCTATAACTTTAAATTAATTAATAGAGTAATGAAAAGAGTACAATATTGGGATACACTAAAGGGTGTTTTAATAATTTTGATTGTGATGCGTCACTGCGACTGTGTTTATGAAGCTATGGTTCCGGGTTTGGAAGCACTAATCATGCCTCTATTCTTCGCTATATCAGGAGTATTTTATAAAAGTAATGAGAGCTACATTAATTTTTTAGTCAGTAGGATTAATCGACTTATTGTTCCGTTTACTTTTTTTTATCTAGCAGCCTATGCCCTATTCTATTTTATGAAATACTTTATGCCTGGGTTACTAATCACCGAGGCGCAGGGAATTGGCGATGTGTTCACACAAAAAATGCTGTTTAACACTCCAATATGGTATCTTATAGCTATCTTCTGGTCACTTAATTTCTATTATTTTTTAGAGCGTTTAATTACTCTATTTAAAATCAATAAATCTATCATTGATGTATTTAAATTAATATCCATATGTTTGATGGGTATCCTAGGGGCAAAACTTGGTCAAAATTTCATATTCCTTCCTGCCTATATGGATGTTGCACTCACAGCAATGCCTTTCTTTTACTTTGGTGTATTGCTCAAAGATTCTAAAATAATCACCCCTAATCGATTTGATCGCTACAATTTAGTGTGGGCTGCATTGTGTTATGCTGGTGCATTGTTGATATCTCTTAACTTCGAATTCCGATTTGTTATGAACAACAATATATTAGATAATTTCATAATATATCCCCTATCTTTTCTCTCAATATTAAGTATTATATTCGTTGCTAAAAGTGTGGGTAATATCCCTCTTCTCTCGTATATTGGTCGTAAAACTATGATAATATTATGCCTTCATCAAATGGTGTACAGGCCACTTCAAGTATTACTAGCACGCCAACCCTTAGAGTTTCTTCAGAGTCCATATGTGGTTGCACTGCTCACAATATTAATATGTCTAGCAACTTTACCTATATTTTCAAAATACTTCCCTTGGGCTATTGGCGAAAAATCACTTATCAGTTTAAAACGTAAGTAATATATGCAATATAAAATCAAGTCAAATATCGAACTCTTCACTCATGTCGCTCATCTTATCGATATGGGCAGAGATGTAATACTTAAAGTTAAGGGTTACAGCATGTTACCATTTATAGTGGGAGACAGTGATAGTGTACGCCTCAAAAGATTAGATAGTGTTAGGGTTGGGGATATTGTATTGGCACGAATCAATAATATTGAATACATCCTACATCGAGTTATTAAAATAGACAATCACGATATCACCCTAATGGGTGATGGTAATCTCCGAGGACATGAATACTGCACAATAGAGGATATTGTAGCTACTGCGGTAGAGATAATTAAACCACATCGAAGAATCGGCACTATGGATAAATGGCACCGATTGTCCGCAAATATATGGTTAAGGTTACTACCAATCAGAAAATATCTTCTCTCGCTTTACCATAAATCAAAATCAAGGTAATATAACTTAAAATAGTTGAAACCCTTTTCTTCACGAGCCTTGCAAAAAATTAGACATATAAAAAAACTCAGAGTAAAGCACTTATCCTTACTCTGAGTTGAATTATTTTTTAGGCTAATTCGCAAAACTCTAGTTCAAGAAAGCTTTTCCCATAAGCACGTCATC
>CAYJHM010000069.1:0-10084 GCA_964369935.1 uncultured Rikenellaceae bacterium | reverse complement strand
AATGAGACCACGGCTTTAATCCTCTTTTAAGACACAAAGCCACTGCCTTATACATTGTGGTGCTATCAATATTACGATAAAACTTAACACCTGTACAGCCATTCGCAAGAGCTTCGTCGATTAGTGCCTCGAAATCACTGTCTCCATCAACTGCATAGCTCCAATACACATCAGTAGGCATACTCGGAGCCATCTTAAAGTAATCAGCACCAGCCCAGAAAGCACAATAGTAAATAGAAGGTCCCACCATCGAACCATCCTTAAGATAAGAGTGATAGCGTTTAATATTCTCAGTATCTCCCCCAACGTCACGAATAGTTGTAATACCTACCGCTAACGAAAGATCAGATAATCTCTTCATCTGTTCGGGCGTACTAGCAGCTCCACCCCAATGAAAATGGCTATCAATCAAACCAGGTGATATATACTTCCCTCGAACATCTATCTCGCCATTTTTAATAGCTCCCGCTTTACCTTTTTTAATTTTTGTAATAACCCCATTCTTCACTGTAACATCATAACCACGGAGAATATCCCCTCGTTCGACATCAACAACATTTCCACCACGTAAAACTAAATTTTGTGCCTCAACACCCCCAGCAAACATCACCATTAACAGTGATATTAACAATAAATTCTTCATTTACATTTATTTTTTTGTGTATAGAGGAGGTATCACCCTCCCCTATACTATTAAATCAATAACTATTAGAACGACAAAGAGTATTCGTTATCACTATTCACATCAAGCTTAGTATCTATGTATTGTATAGAGCTAAATATACCGTTACCCTCTAATACTTTAACAGGAGCACCTGTAGGTATCGAACCATTTATGTTGTAGATATAAACTTTATACTTATCGCCTGTTTGAGTGGCAATAATTAAATGATTAAAGTAGTTAAGACCCTCTGGAGTATAGGTTCCTTTAAGCCAATAACGGTTCTTCATAAATACAATATTCTCACCCTCAGGAATACCTGTTAGCAACAATGGAGCCTCTTCTCCAGTTGCAATAGTGTAACTGTATAGTTTATTGTCTGCTGCATACATTAAAACCTCGGCCTCACGTTCGTTCATGGCAAAATAGTTTGCCTTATTTAAATTTGTGTTCTCAAACTCGGTTACCTTAGATATTGGATTATTTGGATTAGGACCATACCTTGGACGATTCATCCAGTCATAACCAATATGAGCAATCACATCCATCTCGTAAAGATATCGCTTATTGCTATTTAAATTATCCTCCATTATAGCAAAATTCCTGCGATTACTTGAGCCTACCTCTGCTGTTCCGTAGTACAATAAGTTGTGCTCGTTACCATTAACTGGAGCAACAACTGGTACAGTTTCATCATCGTATGTATCTGCATGTATTTGATGACCACCATTCGAATCATACTGCATAAAACGATTATTCCTCTCATCAAATATGTATATATAGGATCCATCTGAAATAACGTTCATGTTTGGATCTGACTCTTGATCAAGATAAATCACCTCTCCAAACTGTCCTGTTCCACCTGAGAATGTACTATAAACTCCACGGTACAAACCTTTATCAGTAAATAAGTATGCCCCCGAATTATTAGGCATCGCTAGCTTAATATCTGCCCCTGTTGTACCAAAGAAAAAAGCATCTTCTTCGGTGTAAACCAACGATAAGTCGGCTATATCACGGATTTGCATTCTCTCTTCAGAGACAATGGCAACAGCCTTACTGTCTATACCTTGGAACGTTGTTTTATCAACATAACGATAATAAGGAAAGATAGATAATGATAGAGGTTTACCCGACAGAGACTCGCCATCTAGCGATTTGAGAACACTCTCCACTACTACACCAGAAGGTGTATGAATATCAAAATCTGTCATTCCAGACTCCTCTTTTATTACATAATATCCATCAGTAAAAGAGTTTGTAATAGATAGCGTTGTCATTAATGTTGATAACTGACCTGTGCTCTTATTTGTAACAGTAACATATATCTGATATGTACCTGGCTTTTCGCTAGTTACATAACTAAGATTCTTCTCTGTACCTATAATTTCATAATCTAATGATGCATCAGCACCACCATAGATAGCATCAGTATATTTACGAATAAATCGCCACTCATACTCTAACTCATCGCTAGGATTTGTAAGTTCTACTTCAAGTTCAATATTTAGGGTCTCCTCAACTGCCACTACCGAGTAGTGCGACTCTAGTCCCGTTACCTTTAATGCAACCTCGGCACCATACTCGTAATTCTCCTCACTACTATAACACGATACCATTAGCAGTGCCGATACGAGAATAAAAAATTTATTTATTTTGCTCATAAGTTTATAATTTTGTCAATTTATATAACTCTTAAATTAAATTGTGCGCTGTAAACGCTAGAACCTAACCTCTACACTACCATACTCAGGCCCCTCTTTTAATGGATCATCAACTCCACCGTTGGCAGCTTTCCTAGCTTCGTTTATTGCTGCTAATTCAATAGCAAAGGCACCTTTCCACATCGAAATATAAGCCTGCTGCTGTTTAACAACCCTTAACCAATCATCATTAACAAATTCGCCTGAACGGTTATATACAACCTCATTCATTAACTTGTGCTTCTCCTTTCCATAGCCAGTAAAGTAGTAATCTAACATTCCATCCCATAGTGATGGTTTTAAAAGCTGATCGGCTATAACTATTCGTTTTGTTGAGTTAATCGGCGAGAATAATTGAAATTCTTCGTTTGCAACTAAATCGAACTGTAACGTATAATCCTTATCTTTAAGAGTAGCATCGCGTAGAAGTACAATCGGAATTAAAGCACCAGTAGCACCAGCCTTAATAACATATTTATCAGCTATTGATGAATCGTCGAAAGCAACATAGTGCTTACCTGCAACAGCGTTATTATATGGAGTTCCATCAGGGTCATTACCCTCTAGCTGACGCTGAACAAGTGAAACCTTTCTGTCTGTTTCTCCAATTGTCCCAACAACTGTTAGTTCAACATAAACTGTATCATACTTAAAATCATCGGTATAATATGCAAATGTGTAGCTATAAACCGAATCTAAATCCTCATCAAAAACCACAGCTATACGATTATGAGTATCAGATAGTGGTTCAAGATTCATTGAACACGAATAGAAGATACTTACAATAGATAGCAAAATTACTATATATTTAATATTTGTTTTCATACATATATAATTTGTTATAATTTACCTTATGCGTAATGTGTATTAATATTATTTAACTGCTCAACACACTGAATAAGCATAACAATATTTAATTATTTCCCTAATTCGCTAGTAGGAAGAGGGATAACATAGTTAGACTCTTGAAGGTCGTTTACATTTAGACCAAAAAGCATCCTTTTAGTAAATTTACGCTTGTAATAGAAGAATAACTGACCTTCGGCAAAAAACTCACGTCTGTACTGTTCTTCTATCAATTGCTCTTTTGTAATTTCTGTAAAATCGTTCGCTTTTGTTGGCATATCACGTGATGTGATATAAGTAGCAAATAGCTCTTTAGACTCGGTAAAAGTTGGAGCTGTCTCAATAGCAATTAAATACATCTCTGCAAGACGAATAGCTGGTATAATATTAGTATCCTCTGACATTACATTATTACTAGGCTCATCATTCTGAACATACTTTAACAGTAACGGTTGAGGCTGACCAGTATAATCTACATTATCGGTATTCCACACCCCCTTAGAGCGTAAATCAAGAGTTACATCATTGCCGAAAATTTGTGTAAATACATCATTAATAACATAGAAACCAGGAGCTGAAGCCTTAAATACATCAGCACCATCAAAATCTCTTAACCCTAAATTGAATAGCGACTCGCTTGGCATAGCATAATACTCTTGGTCTACATCACTCTTACCAGAAAGAGTTACAATATTTTTACCAGTTTTGCTACTAGTAGAATTGATGATTGCCATAGCTGTTTGATAAGCTAAAGTAGTATCTCCAACATATAGAGCTAGACGCGCTCGCAATCCTCTAAGAGCATGAATATTTAACCTAACACTGCGCAGGTTAAAGAAAGTATTAGTAACATCATCATTAACTCCGTGTAGCACATCAACCGCAGGATCTGACTCTTCAAAAAGCTTCTCCGCAGCATCTAGGTCGCTTGTAATTTTTGCTAGGAAATCATCATTATTATACATAACGATATTAGCATCGATACCAACCTCCTCCGCGTAAGGCAAACTAACTATTGTTTTAGGGCTTGATATTGGCATTTGACCAAATAATCTATACACTTCCATATGCATATATGCACGAAGGGTAAGAGCCTCGGCCTTGATAATATTACGAACATCCTTGTCTAGGATAACATCACCAGTCTTTTCTAAATTGATTAACACATTATTAGCCTGCGCCACAACATTATATAAAGCAAGATATACCGACTCGAAAATAGTGCGTGAAGCCTCTTTTGTATGATCAAGAGTGCTTAACTCTTCATAAGTTTTGTAATTCCAGTTATCGTAACTCCAAGTTTGAGCCATCACCTCAACAGAGCGATATGATAAATCAGCACCCCACAGTGATTGCTCACCCATCCTAACATAACAATCAACAAGAGCTGTTTGAAAACCTAACTCTGTACTGAAAAGATCCTCAGCTGTAGCCTCGTTAGAAGGCTTCTTATCTAAGAATTTATTGCACGAAGTGAGAACCCCCACTAACATACATATATATATTATTTTTTTCATACTTAATTTTTTAGAAGTTTATTGATACATTAAACTGTATGTTATTTGCAAATGGATAGTCTGTACCTCGCTCACGAGCTATAGTAGAGAAATAGAACAGATTACTTGCATTTACACCCAATGTAATTGACTGAGCTTTAAGCTTATTAGTAACAAAATTAGTATCCCATCTATATTGTAAAGACATAGATTGCAGGTCAAATGCTTTATCATCCATTACAAAACGAGTAGATTTTTCTGTAACATCGTTACTATACCCCTTAAAGAATGTTACATCACCAGGTTTCTGCCAACGATCATCATACACTCGTTGATCAACGTTACTCGACATTTCGTAGATAGGTAACTCTACCCTATCAATTAGTGTCTCATTATACTGAACTCCTCCCCAGTGGTAACCAAACGATACATTAAAGGTAAACTTCTTATATTGTAGCATTGACGAAATAGAACCTTGATAAAGTGGTTGTGCATTTCCACAATATACCCTAGCATCAGGGGTCCAGTTGTAGGTAACATCGCCATTAGCATCTAAAAATAACTCTTTACCACTAATAGGGTCGATACCCACCGAACGAACAGCATAAAGTGCATCTTGTGATACCCCCTCATAAAGCAATGCTGCATCCTCGTCGTATTGGTGAGCAGCAATTGTTTGTTCCTTAATCTCGTCGGATAACTCCACTATTTCACTCACCGCATAAGCTATTCTACCTGTAACACTCCAATTAAGGTCTCTTTCAAGGTCTCGAATAATATAGCCGCCTAGTGTTGCCTCGAATCCTCGGTTTGAAGTAACACCAACGTTTTCTGCGTAGCTAGCAAAACCGTGAGATGGACTAAGAGAAATAGTAGATAGTAGATCGTCTGTTCTTTTATAATACACATCTAACTGACCAGTAAGGCGTCCTCCAAACATACCTAAATCAACACCTAGATTGTGTTGTGCTGTTGTTTGCCAAGTAAGATTCTCATTTCCTAGACCTAACAGATATGAGGTATTCCAGTAATAATACAATGAGCTTGAAGTCATACCATACATAGATAGGGCATCGAATGATGAGAATTGTTGCGAACCACTTACCCCAGTACTCATTCTTAAACGTAAGTTATTAAACACCTCTTGATTTTTCATAAAATTTTCTCTGTGGATATTCCATCCAGCACCTAAACTCCAAAATGGAGCAAAACGATTATTAGCACCGAACTTTGAAGAACCATCAACACGAAGCGAACCATCAACGAATAGTCTCTCATCGAATGTGTAGTTAAATGTTCCTGTAAAACCAACCGATGCCGACTCGTCGTAAATATTACTTGGGCGCGAACCTTCAGTGTAACCTAGCGCATTAGCTAAATCGGTAAATTCAGGGCTCAGGAATCCTACTGCTGATAATGAAGTTGTACGACTATTATCTGATAATATAGAAGCGTCTACACCTACAGACATTAGGTGTTTCTCATTAAATATCTTAGAGTAGTTAGCAGTTAAACTAGATTCAAGATTAAATGCATTACCTACACTGTAATTGTATGATCCCTTTTTAAATAAATCATCTTGATCGTTAAATGATGTATGATCGGCTGGAATAAAAACATCGGCATCGTTGAATGATTTTGATAAACCTAACTTACCGCGTACTGCTAAACCAGCAAGTGGCTGCCAATCAACCGAGAATACATTTGTAAGTACAGTACTAGAACTAACATCCTTACCACTTAACTGCGCATTGTACAGCGGATTGTATTGTCCACCTAAGGAAGTGCCGCCAGAGAATATTTTAATCAAATTACCCTCCTCATCGTATGGTCTATTATAGGTATTAATAGCTGCATACTCGCTAAAACTACCATAAGTGCCATTATCCGAATTAACCAAACTAAGTGTAGCAGAATTTCTGAACATTAAATTTTTATAGTTGTAGTTAAGTGTGATATTAGCACCCGAAGACTCTCTGTCCGATCCCTTCATTGCTCCTGTTGTAACTTTATTATTTGCCGAAACACTCCAACGGAACTCATTAGAACCACCCTCCAAACGAAGATTAACTGTACGTCCAACACCTACACGCACAGGTTCGCGTATCCACTCGGTCTCGCCACGCAGTGCATCACTAACACGTGCATTGTAAGCATTATTTAACTCCATTTGAATCTCAGGATCTAGATCAGAATAAAGACCTACCATTCTCTCAAGCGCCAACTTATCAATTGCACCCATTAAGTTGTATGATGACAAATCAGGAACCTCCATAGTGATACCTCCAGATACAAACACCCTTAATTTACCAGCTACAGGCTCTTTAGTCTTAATAACAACAACTCCATTAGCTCCACGAGAACCATATATTGCTGTTGAAGAGGCATCTTTAAGAATAGTGATACTCTCAATCATATCATCATTAAAATCCTGAAGTTGATCCATTGTAATCTCAAAACCATCCATAATTACTAGTGGAGTATTTAGTGCCTGCCCCTCGGTGCTTTCTAGTTCATCAAGGCTCTTAGGTAGAGAGCTATTACCACGAATAGTTATCTGTAATTTACGGTTTGGGTCACTACCCGAAAAGTTATCTTGTGCTATATTAAATGCTGGGTCAATATTAGCAAGTGTTTGAAGCATATTCTGCCCTTTAAACATTGCTAACTCTTTTTTATTTATAGTTGTTACAGCACCAGTGTAGCTCTCTCTTGGCTTCTCGAAGATACCTGTTACTACTACATCATCAACAGCTAGTTCGTCTAGCTTTAGTTTAATTGAGTACTCTTTAGTATCGGCTTTAACTGTGAATGTTTGGCTTAGATAACCTGTAATACTAACCTCGATAGCAGCACCTACTGTTATATTATCGAGAATAAAACGACCCGACTCGTCGGTGATAGCTCCTTCTGAAGTTCCTGTAACTAATACAGTTGCACCTGCAATAGGCTTACTATCTTCGTCTAATATCGTACCACTAATTGATACTCTATTATCTTGTGGTTGAGCAGATACTGCATCTGGAGAACGGAAAATAGACACACCATTATCTATAACCTTGTAGGTTAAGTTTGTGTCAATAAGTAGCTCATCTAGTGCACTCTTAACTGTTACATTGTTTACTTTAATCGATACCTTAGCATCGTTAGGTAGCTCTTTACTATCGTAAATAAAGCTAATACCGCTAACTTTTTGTAGCTCGTACAGCGCCTCTTTAATCAAAACTTGATCTACGCTAATTGATATTAATTTTTCGTGTAGCTGATAATAGGTTCCTTCTCTACCACTCTCGTTTGCTTGCAGAGTAGGGACAGCAAAAAACATCGAAAAAATAACCATTAAAAGGGTAAAATTTCTCATACTTTAAAATTTGTTCAAAAAAATATTAATAATTTAATTCTTCCACTACTATTAGTGGGACTTTATTCGTTTAAAATAACCGACATCTAATTCATAGGCAAAACTGCTTTTGGTTGTTTAACAATATATATATTTTTTTTATTTAACTCAACTGTTACATTTGTTGATGTGGATACAAGCTCCATGATATCCTCAACATCCAACTCGTCGCTAAGGTAAGCACTCACCTCTAAGTTCCTAAAACGCTCATCCTCATACTCTATCTCAACATTGTACCACTTTGCTAACTCCTCCATTAATAGATATAACGGTGCCTCGTCGCTGCGGAAGAATCCATCTCTACGAGCCTGCTCTTTACGGGTGTCTACATCTCTGGCAAGCTCTCTTTCGCCCCTTAGTGTGTCAATAGTTACTCTCTCGTTAGGCTTTAAAACAGTCTCGTGATTGTTATGAATAACACCCATTGAGCCTGACACTAATGTTGCTTGATAATTACCATCACTATTATCTGATAACATAAACTCTGTTCCATACACCACAACTTCAACCCCTGAATGTTTAACAACAAAACTCTTATCGCTCTTTGCAACATCAAAATAACCACTACCTGTTAGCTCTACCTCACGTATATTACCATCGAAACTTGAAGGGTACTTTAAAGTAGAGTTTTCGAATAGGTAAACACTACTTCCATCGGCTAAAATAATCTTAAACCTACGCTGCTCGGGCACTACTAAAGTGGCCATTTCGCTAATGGTACTCGCTAGCTTACTATAATCAACACTATTATTAACCACCTCGGCAATTGTTTGCCCTTCAACTGTTACACTACCCGATTTATTTGAAATAGAGACAACTTTACTATCTTGAATAAGATGAATCTCTTTACTATGCGAAACTAGCAACTCGCTAGCCCCTGTTAATGTGGTTACATTATCACTTGAATCGGTAAAATCAATCAATAGAAAAGAGAAAAACAGAACCGCCGCAGCACAAGCCGAAGCTATATATGTAACTCGTTTTCTTATTAACATCTTATTAGTACGATTCAGTTTCTGCTCTAAACGCTCTAAACTAGCAACTTTTTGACTGTTAGTTGTAGGTTCGAATATTGAATCATACCTCTTCGAGCTAATAAACCGTTTTTTAAACGCATCAAAATCGGCAACAGAATCAAAATAAGATGCTAAATGTGTATCAATAGCATCCATTGGTTCGCTAGTTGATTTAGCAACTATCTCTTCTGCAATTTTATAAATATCTTCGTACTTCATACTCTTATTGTTTTATATAAGAATACCCCGAGAATTGAAAATCTAATCCAAAAAATCATTTTTTTTGAAAAAAATTTATACCTTTGCACTATAAGCAATGCTATATGGAGCAAAATATTACTTTAGATAAGTTTAATGATAGGAATCGAGAGGTGTTCGGAGATGTATATTTATATCTCTTCGATGATATGTTTCGTTACATTAACTATATAACGGCAGATAACCATATTGACGATGCCGAAGATATAATTCACGATATATTTATTGATTTATGGCGAAGAAACTCTATTAAATTTGACTCGATGATTAAACTAAAAGGGTTTTTAATTATCGCTATTAATAATAGGGTACGCAATAATATTAGACACTCGAAACATACTAGCAAATATTTCGAACAGATATCGAAAAGTACCTCGTACGACATTTTAGAGTTCGAGTTATACTCCATTTTCAACGAAATACGTGAGATTTTACCATCCGAATCGGCTGAGATATTGCAACTATTCTTCGAAGGGCACAAACCTGCTGAGATAGCTAAGCTATTAAATAAATCGCCCCAAATAATATATAATAAGAAAAATGAGGCTCTATCGATTTTACGCAAGAAACTTTCGCGCGACAACAATTTTATTATATCGTTATTTCTAAATTAACTAGGATAATCTCCTACTTATAGTACACTAAAATAGATTGCGAGTAAGAGAATGTGCCGCAGATGACGTGCTTATGGGAAAAGCCTTCTT
>CAYJHM010000068.1:0-10116 GCA_964369935.1 uncultured Rikenellaceae bacterium | reverse complement strand
GGGTAAATATTAGCTTTTAGTTGTTTTAATACATTGTAAATCAGATGATTTTTTTTAGGGAATCTCTCTAAAAAAACCCCAAACAATGTTCAACATTGTTTGGGGTTTTTTAATAATATTTATTATACTATAGTGTTGCTCCAGCTCCAGTGAAGTTTAATACTGGTATAACAGAGTATTGCGAACTCTTAGTTGTTGAAGAATTATCTGAAATGTATGCATCTGTACTATTTACATTCTCAGATGTCCAATATTGAGAACCTGTAAATTTCTGATTTAATTTTTCAGATACAGAACCTGAAGTTGAGGTTGTTGTAATATACCACACGTTTGTAGATTCAGGTGCATAAACTACATCAGGATGATTCATTTCGTGCACATACTTGAAAGCAGGGAATTTCTCGAACGTACTGTCAGCGTTTTTAACAGCATTCATATTTACTAAACCTTGATTGTCTCCTGAAACTGTTACAAGCTCAGTGTTTTCGGTAGACCATGCTAGTAGTAATGTGCTTATTGGTGCATAAATTGAACCAGCAGTGCCTTCGGCATTAACGTGGAATACTGTTCCAACATTATTAGCAGCACAAGGATAAGCGTCCCCATCCGCGTATGTTAGTGTATTAATAGAGTAACGTGAACCAGCTACATAATTTTTAGTAATTGCAATGTTTTTTCCGTTAAGCTCGGCATGGCTACTAGATAAAGTAATATTTTGCCCTATCTGTCCATCTTTAGGTTCGAACGCAATATTAATCATATAGCGATTATCTGTTGTAGCCACTTCATCACCAGTAACATTGTAAGTTGTGCCTGCGTAAGTGAAGGCAAGATCCTTAAATGGAGATGCTAACTCAACATAGAATGTTGCTAGTGCTGTAGTAGGTAACAATACAACTGCCTCAGACATATTTTGACTTATTGTTGCAGTTCCCTCTAAAAACATATTCAACTGTAGATTATTAAGAGGGTTATTGTTTTCCATAGTTTGATTTTGCAGGCTAGTAGCTTTTGCTGTTAGATAGTCGGAATGTAGTAACATTGCGTCACCAAATGAAGGGGCATTGAAAGTTCTTGTAATGATGTATGAACCACCTCTAGGTGTTCTACTTGATTGCATTGCAAGTGAGAATTCTGCTCTACCGTCAGCAGCATAGTTATTATTAAAATAGTATGATAGTGTTCCGTTTTCTCCTGTTGAATACGCATTAATACCATCATATTGTTCCCAAGTATGATCTAGTTTGTTTATATAGTCGGTATAAGTAGCTTTAGTAGCTTCGCCAACAGATACAACAAGTGTGTGATTGCTCTCTGGTGTTGTTTCAACGCTCTCTTTTGTACAACTTACGGCTGCAACAAAGCCAACGGCAGCTAATAGTAAAAATTTAATTCTTTTCATACGTTTATAATTTGTTTTCATCTGTCGTATGTAACTCAGCAAAAAAAAATATGATAATTCACTGTGGGTGAAATTATTGTGATAATTTTGTGCTTCGTTTCATACTCTTTTTTAAAATTTTAATTAATAAATAATGTGATAAGGTTTAGAAGCCACCTCCATCAATGATTCCACCCGATTCAGCGCTAAGAGCAAGAATTGATCCTTCAATTTCAATTTTTAACACCTCTACGGATGGTGTTACATAGTTTTGTTTTTTCATAGTTAATTTGTTAATCAGTTAATAATATTGAAATTTGTATTATTTAGGTTACAAATATAGGAAAAATATTTCAATTTTCCAAATTATTGATATTTGTTTTATTACTCTTTAGATATATAATTTTTAAAGTCGGTTCGAGAAAATAAAACTAAATTGGTAGTTTAAATTTGTTAAGTTGTAATATTTTTATAACTTTGTTGCTGGTTATTTATTTTGTATGAGGTATAATATAGACAGTGAGGCAGGTGAAGTTAGGCTTATTAATGATTTTAATAAGCGTAAATCTGGTGCTTATGATTTTGTTTATAACCTCTATTTTAATCACTTGTATGCTTTTTCGAGGAGATTATTTTATGATACAGAGGTTGATGTTACTGATCTGATTCACGATATTTTTGTTAGTTTACTAGAGAATCGAGAAACAAATTTTAATACTCTAATACACCTTAAAGGTTATCTGTTTTTGTCTATTCGTAACTCTCATAAACGTTATATTTTACGTAAGAGTACTGCTGCTAGGTACAATCAATCTGTGAGTTCAGAGCCCGATTATTTAACATCGCAAATGGTAGAAATTGAAGTTATATCGCAGGTTAGTATGATGATTAATACTCTGCCAGAGCAGTGCGCCGAGGTGTTATCGTTATTTGTACAAGGGTATGATATAAAAGAGATTGCAGAGAAATTGGGCAAATCGCATAGTACCGTTTATAATCAAAAAAATCGTGGTATTGAGATACTTAAAGAGCGATTTAAGAATAGTCCTATTATTGCTATTATATTATCTCTGTAAAGAAAATAGCTAAAAATCAATACGTTATAATTTATTTTAAAAAAAGTTGCCACCTCAATAGTAAAATTTGGGGTGGGTTGTCTGATTGTAGTATAACATTGCTCAATAAAACGGCAAATAATTACCTTGTATTAATATGGAAGAAAAAGATATATATAATAAAATAGGGCGGAGCGAGGAGATTGCTAAGTCGATTGTTGATATTATGAACCTTGATGATGAGGGTGATACTTCGCAGTTTGAGCGATGGAGTAAAGATAATCAATATGCCGAAAAAGTGATTTCTAATCTATCGGATAAGAAATGGCTCAAGGGTGAAGTTGAACAGTTCGATCGTTCGGAACGTACGATAGGTTCAAAACGATTATCTAATCATATTGCAGCAACTAATAGATGGAGTAGTTTAAAGAGGATAATTTCTGTTGGGGTAGCGGCAGCGGTGATAGCGCTCTCATTTTTGATTATCGATTATTCTGCCTTTTTGAGTAGTGACAGTGCTGAGGTGCCGATACCTAACACCAACTTTATAGCTCATAAGCCTACCTTAATCACAAGCAAGGGTAGAGTAGCGGTAGTATCGGATGAGGGTAAGGAAGAGTGGAGTATTGACATAGACAGATTAACTAACGAGGCTACCGAAATTAGTGATGTTGCTATAGCGCAGAGTAAATATAGTAAGTTTGTTGTGCCAGCTAGATATTGGAGCACGATTGAACTCTCTGATGGGACGGTAGTTCATATAAATGCCAATAGCGAGCTAGAGTTTCCTGAGATTTTTGAAGGAGATAGTAGGGAGGTTCGACTTAAAGGCGAGGGTTATTTCGATGTAACAAAGTCGGATAAGCCGTTTATTGTTGAGGCTAATGGTGTTAAAGTACAGGTGTTAGGTACCGAGTTTAATGTTAATGCTAGAGATAGCAGCATAGTAAAGACAGTATTAGTTGAGGGGGCGGTTGCTATATCGGTGGATAATGGCAAACCTACAATACTTAAACCAAATCAGATGGCAGTAGTTGATACTAAGAGCAATATTTGTGAAGTACAGCAGGTAGAGGTCGAGCACCATCTAGATTGGTTAAATGGCGTTTTAAAGGTGCGTTTTGGAGAGATGGTTGATGCTATAACAGAGATTGAACAGTGGTATGGGGTTAATTTCGAGTATGATAGCGCAAAACTTAAAGGCGTGATGGTTACATTCTCTATTGATCGCAGCGAGCCAATAGAAGAGGTGATAAAAATTCTTGAGAGAGTAAGTGGATATAATATAATAACAAAAAGTAAGAGTGCCTATGAGATAGAGTAGCAGTAGAGAGTAAGAGTGCCCACGCATAAGATGTATGAGCACTCAGGCAATTAAACGACTGCCCAACCTTCGAAAATAGGCGGTCATATAATTAATTAAAAATCATTGCAAAGTTATGAATAAAAATTTACAAAAAAAATATTGTTTTGTTATTTTGTTTCTGTTATCATCTTTGTTTAGTGTGCAATACGCTATTGCAGCAACTAGCAGTAACATTAACGAGGTGATACAGCAGAGGGTATCAAGCAGAATATCAATAAAAGTATCTGCTACCCCGATAATTGATATATTAGATAAGTTACACAAAGAGCACGAATTAGGTTATGTAGTATCGGCAAATATTAATAAAGAGTTACTAACCAAACAAGTAACAGTAGATTTCGAGAATCAAACAATTGAAACAATTTTAAATAGTATACTAACAAAAGAGGGGCTAAGCTGGAAAATAGAGAATGGTAAAATTGATATTACCAAAGCACCAGTTGCTAAACAGCAGCAGCCAGAGAAGATTACTATTAGTGGTAAAGTGCTTGATTCGGCAGGCGAGCCTGTTGCAGGGGCTACACTATTAGTGGCAGGTGGTTCGGAGGGAGCTATAACCGATGCTGAAGGAAACTATTCAATTAATGTGTATGCAGGAGTAACTATTGAGGTGAGTTATATTGGTATGCTCACAAAAAATGTAGTTGTAAATAGTGAAAATTTAAACTTAATAATCCGCTTAGAGGTTGATAACTTAGCAGTGGAGGATGTTGTGGTGACAGGAGTTTTTCAGCGTAATAGTAACACCTATTCGGGTGCTACTCGAACTGTTAAGGCCGAGGAGTTACAACGAACTGGTAGTATGAATATAGTAGCGGCACTAGGCAATATCGACCCGTCGTTTAATATTGTAACTAATAACGATATGGGTTCTAATCCTAACGTTTTACCCGAGATTGAGATGCGTGGGGCAGGTTCGTTTACCGATATGGCCGATAGATACACCACTTCGCCAAATCAACCACTATTTATTGTTGATGGTTTCGAGGCATCGTTATCAAAAGTTATTGATATGGATATGAATCGTGTTGAGAGCATAACAGTACTGAAAGATGCAACGGCAAAGGCTATCTATGGCTCGAAGGGTGCAAACGGAGTGGTAGTAGTTACAACTAAAGCGCCCGAGGTGGGTAAATTAAAAGTGTCGTATAGGGCAGATTTAAACATTCAAGCCCCTGCATTAGGTGATTATAATAGAGCCAATGCAGCGGAGAAGTTAGAGATTGAGCGTTTAGCAGGGGTCTATGTAGACGACCTTGATTGGAATCCTTATGATAATATTAGGTATAGTAAAAGATACGCAGCTATTCAAAATGAGATACTAAGAGGGGTTGATACCGATTGGTTGTCTATTCCTACCCGTGTAGGTGTGGGACAAAAACATTCGGCAGTGATTGAGGGTGGCGATCAGATATTTCGCTACGATGTGAACCTAAGCTATAATGATATTCAGGGGGTAATGAAGGGCTCTACTCGTAACACTTTCGAAGGAGGAATAAATATGCAGTATAAGTATAAAAACCTGCTATTTAAGAACCAACTTAGCATTATCGATAATGTAGGTAAGGAATCAAGCTACGGCTCGTTTAGGGATTATGCAATGCTGAACCCTTACTGGAGGCCTTATGATGAAGAGGGTAATGTTAGTGAACTACTCGGAGAGTACTATCCTGGTGCTACTAGCTACTATGGTACTCAGGTAAATCCGATGATTAATGCTGAATCTAACTATAAAGATGAGTCTAGGTATACCGATATAACAAATAACTTTTATGGTCGCCAATAAGAGATTTTAAAGTGACTGGTAGGCTTGGATTTACTAGATACACATCGCAAGACGATACATTCTATCCGTCGAACTATGCTACACTATATAGCAGTGATGCACTAAATTTCTATGATGTGTCACCAGAAGATGGAGATGAATATTTTGATAGAGGTTTATACAATCAATCAATATATAAAAAGACAAATATAGCATCGGATATAGTGTTAAGTTACTCTAAGCAAATAAATAAGCACTTACTATTTGCTAATGCGCAATTTAATATATCTAGTGCAAATGCTAAACAGGTATCTTACGAAGCTACAGGTTTTAACGACAGTGCAACCGAAATAACGCAAGCACGTAACTATAAAGAAGATTCTAAACCTTATGGATATGATGATAAAGTACACGAATTAGGAGGATTATTATCTGTAAACTACTCGTTTGATAACCGCTTAATGGTAGATGCAAACTATCGTCTTAATGGTTCGTCGTTATTTGGTGCTAATAATCGATGGGGACACTTCTGGAGTGCAGGAGCTGGTTGGAATATTCATAACGAGAAGTTTATGGATAATACAGAATGGCTAGATATGTTAAAGGTTCGTGGTTCGTATGGATATTCGGGAAAGCAAAATTTTTCGGCATATCAGGCAATCGCTACATATCAATTTTTTGATACCGATATATATAAAAATACCGTTGGTGCATATCTGTTAGCTATGCATAACCCAGATTTGAAGTGGGAGCTAACAAAAGATCAAAGCTTCGGATTTGATATGTCGGTATTGGATAATAGATTAGATTTTACCTTTGATTACTATATTAAAGATACAGAAAATCTGCTAACTCCTATCACCTCAGTAACATCAATTGGTTTTGATACCTATATCGAAAACCTTGGTAAGACAGAGAACAAAGGTTATGAAATTAGAGCAAATTATCGTGTTATTAAGAGCTCGCAAAAAGATATCTACCTGTCGGTATTTGGTAGTGTAGCAAAGAACTACAATATATTGGTTGAACTTAATGAGTCCTTACGTTCACATAATGAGTCAACACTCGAAGAGTATGATATTGAATATTCATACCAAGAGACTCCAGATCTCATGATTCCGAAAGTTTTATATCAAGAGGGCGTTAGTTTTGATGCTATATGGGCAGTGCCATCGTTAGGTATTGATCCAACTACGGGCGAAGAGGTGTTCGTAAAACGTGATGGTACATTTACAAACGATTGGAACTCTAACGATCTTAGGCCAATGGGTAACTCGCAGCCTAAATATCGTGGTACCTTTGGGGTTAATCTTGATTATAAAGGTTTCACTCTTAATGCAAATTTCTCGTATAAGCTAGGTGGACAATACTATAATCAAACACTTGCCGATTATGTTGAGGGGGCAGATATCGAGTATAATGTTGATAAACGAGTATTTACTGATAGATGGAATTCAGAAGATAAGGGGGATGCAAAATTCCTTGAAATTGAGCAGTTTCCTTCGTACACAAGAGCAACATCACGTTTTATTCAAGATTTGAACGAGTTAAATATGACATCTCTGAATGTTGGTTATGACTTTAGAAACTGTGCCTTTATTCGGAACTCGAAATCGCTAGAGAGGCTTAGGGTTTCGTTTGCAGCAAATGAGCTATTACGTTTCTCTACCGTAAAAACAGAGAGAGGTATATACTACCCTTATGCTAAATCATTTATTTTTACTCTACAAGCAACATTTTAATTAGCATGCTAACACTATGTGTAGCTTTTATAGTAATAACTAATCTTTCTTCGTGTAACGAGTGGTTGGATGTTAAGCCATCAAACCAGATTGCAGCCGATGAATTGTTTCAAAATGAAGATGGCTTCAAGGTTGCACTAAGTGGAGCATATACTCTAATGGGTACAGCCGAGACTTATGGAGGAGATATGACCTTTATTGCTCTTGATTACCTCGGTGGATATTGGAATATTAATGATTTTAGTCGATATTATGAACTCGCAAACTACGCTCTCGACCTAGACGTGTCAAAGAACTTTACCGACAAGATGTGGAAAGGGTTGTATAATGTTATTGCAAACGTGAATGATATTCTCTTCTATATTGATGACAGAAAAGATGTATTCGTAGATTCAAATGCTTATTCAATCATAAAAGCTGAAGCTCTTGCCATTCGTGCTTACATTCATCTTGATATACTACGTCTGTATGCTCCTTATACTTTCAATGGAGAGGGTGACACCTCTATTAAGTGGTTGCCTTATGTCGATGAATATACTAAAAATACAACCATGTCAATAACAAATGATGAGTTTGCAAAGCTGGTAATGAAGGATATTGATGATGCAATAGCGTTACTTAAAGATATTGATCCTATAATCACAGAGAAAGTTCCAAGTGACTTATTTTTCACTGATAGGCATATGAATCTAAACTATTATGCTGTTAAGGCACTAAAAGCTCGTGCTTCTATGTATTTCGGAGACGAAACCACTGCACTAGCAGAGGCGCAAGAGGTGATAGCAGCGCAAACCAATACTCGATTCCGTTGGGTAACCTCAAATGAGGTGACGTTTACTCCGCAAGAGCATCGTGATAGGACTTTTTCTTCTGAGCACATATTCGCTCTACATATACACAGTCTCGAAGAGAGAGGTGGAATGTATCTTGGGTTTACAGAGACTGGTGTTAATGTTGAGCAGCTCATTATAGCCAATCCAACATATCTTGCTAGCTTTGATTTTAGAAATTATTTCATCAGCAATGGTAGACCAACTAAACTAAGTCAGCCTGAGGAGCAAATAGGGACTAATCTATTAGAGCAAAAATTAAAACGCATGCCTATGATTCGTATATCTGAGATGTATTACATAGCAGCAGAGTGTACGGGAGATGTTAAATACTTGAATTCAGTTAGATTAAATAGAGGGTACGAAACCCATACTCCACAACATGAGTTTGACATGGCATTGGAGGATGAAATATCGGCCGAATTCATATGTGAGGGACAACGTTTTTATTACTACAAACGAATAGGTAAAGATATTGAAAATGTAGAATATACAGCTGTCCTTCCAAATATTGAAATTGATTTTGGAGGAAGACCAAGATTTGAAATTGAAGAGAAAGATTTATAGAATTTTAAGCAAATATATTATGAGAAAGATATTAGTAATGTTATTTATAGTAACTGCCATTTTTTCGTGCAAAGAGGATGAGATAGAATATTTCAAGGGGACGAATATGGTTAATATTTTTAATGAGTATTACAGCACATACTCTGAGAAGATGATAGAGAGAGGATACTATTCCCCTTTTGATGAAGATGATCTTACTATGGCAGAAGATACCTCAACTGTTATTGTCTATTGTGTCAATGACGATCAGAGTAAAGATAGGGTTATAAAATTTAAGTATGAAGGTGATTACTCAAAGGATTCTCAGAGCAAACTACCTGTGAGTATAACTATCCCTGCTGGAGAGATGAGCGCAAGATGTGATGTAATTACAATTAATATTATACCTACTGATCCGAAGGTCGAAAATATTATTCGTATGACGGTGGATGAGAGCTCTGGATATATTCAAGGGGCAGATGGTAGTATGGAGATTAGACTGCTTCAGGCAGAATAAGAGTGATAATTTAGTTTTTAATTCAAAATATATAATATAATGAATAGAATATTTAAATATATTTTCATAATGTTGGTCGCACCTCTAGCGGTGATAAGCTGTGTGCTGGACAATGGAAATTTAGAATATACAGAACTTCCAAAAATGGAGATTGAAAGCTTTACAGTTGACAAAAATGGAACAGGAACACCAGCTGTAATCCCTATTAATAGCGATTTGATGATTAATGTTGTAAAAGGCGATAAACTTATTGTTGCTCCCGTTTATGATATCGACCCTACACTGTCGCCTAAATATCAGTGGAGTATATTAACCGAGATGCTTAACTCTGAGGATGAACATATGCCTGCAGTCGTGATAGGTGAAGAGAAGACTCTTGATTACACTATCACGGAAATGCCTGGTATATATCAAATATCGTTGGTTATAACATCAAACATTGATGAACGATATAGACAAGTTGAATACTTTAATGTCAGAGTTAATGTTGTTAAAGGGATTTATATCCTTCATGAACAAGCAGATGGTAATGGTGATATTGATGTTATTCGCACAAATAAGATGGACCCAACACTCGCTATTGGTGATAAATTTCATAAGCGTAACTTCATAAGTGAGGTTAATGGTGCAGGATTACGTCATCCTCGTTGTATTAATGTTAATAGCATAAATGAAACGGTGGTGATTAGTGCTCAAGGGGCGCAAATATATAATGGTGACATGTTACTAATCGAACCGAATATCGACAAGCGTATAAGTAATGAGGTTGAAATAGATAATGCTAAAATAACCTATTACACAACCAATTATGGTGATTTTACAAAGTACGCTTTTATGGTAGCAGAAAAAAAGTTATACGGATACCTTCTATATTTTGATAGAATTACTTCACCATTTAATATAACTAGCAAAGA
>CAYJHM010000067.1:0-10147 GCA_964369935.1 uncultured Rikenellaceae bacterium | reverse complement strand
GCTTTTAATTGAATTGTAGATTTAAAATATCTACCAGTTTTTTACTAAGTTTAACCTTTTAAGGGGCGACTACTTAGCCGACCTTTAAAGGTTTACTCTTTTTTATTTTCTGGTACGCTTAAATTTGTAAGTTGTGTGTAGCAAATGGTGCGATTTATGCCCCAATGGCTCGCCTAGGAACTCCTCGTATAGCTTAACTATAAATGGATTCTGATGCGACTTACGATACTTATTGTTCAAATCATCAACATAAAGGCCTTTTTTACGTGCCAATAGTAGATTTTCGTTACCATAGTGAAGAGGTTGGCCTCCACCGCCAACGCAACCGCCAGGGCAAGCCATCACCTCAACGGCGTGCAGATTTAGTTCGCCACTCTTAATCTTCTCCATAACTTTACGTGCATTACCCAATCCATGAACAACCGCAACATTAAGTTTTAAACCTTTAATATCTAGCTCAGCTAGGCGAATACCATCATTATCACGTAGAGCTTTAAAGTCAAGCTCTTTAAGCTCGTCTTTAGTAATCCACTCATAAGCTGTACGGCAAGCAGCCTCCATCACACCTCCCGATGCCCCGAAGATGACCGCTGCACCAGTACTTGCGCCTAGTGGATCGTCGAAATGCCCTTTAGGCAGAGTTTTAAGGTCGAGGTTAGCTGCTTTTATTATATGAGCAAGCTCTCTTGTAGAGATTGATAAGTCTACATCAGGATTGTTATCATCGGCAAACTCCTCGCGCGAGCGTTCGTACTTTTTAGCAAGACAAGGCATTATTGATACAACAGCTATCTTTCTGCGTTTAACCCCTAATTTGTCGGCAAAATATGTTTTAGCAATAGCACCAAACATCTGTTGCGGAGAGCGTGCAGTAGATGGATAATCTAGCATATCAGGGAAATTAGTTTCGTAGAAATTAACCCACGCAGGGCAGCACGATGTAAGGATAGGTAGCTTAACAGAGCTATCACCCTCAAGGTGACGAGTAACCCTATCAAGCAGCTCCGATGCCTCCTCCATAATTGTCAAATCGGCAGCAAAATCGGTGTCAAATACATAATCAAAACCTAAACGCTTAAGTGCTGTTACCATTTCGCCTGTTACATTTGTTCCTGGTTCGAAATCGAAACTCTCGCCTAGAGCCGTACGTACAGCAGGGGCTGTTTGAGCAATTACTATCATCTCAGGGTCGTTGAGCAGACGGATAAGTTCAGGAGCATTATCTCTTTCGGATAGGGCAGCAGTAGGGCACATAGCAACACACTGACCACAGAATGTACAAGGAGTTTGTAGCAGAGGGCGTTGGAATGCAGTAGCCACCACAGCATTAAATCCACGGAACATTGTGTGGAGAGCACCAACCGTTTGAATTTTATTACACATTGTCTCGCAACGGCGACACATTATACACTTATCAACATCACGAATGATTGATGGTGATGTATCTCTCTCATAATGAGAGATTGTAGCGTATCGCTGCGGTGGAATATGGCGCATACTGAATTTAACTGAGCACTCTTGAAGTTCGCAATGCCCTGCTTTAACACAAGTTAAACACTCTTTAGGGTGATCCGACAGGATAAGTTGCAAAACAGTTGTTCGTGCATTGAGCACCCTAGCAGTACTAGTTAAAACCTCCATTCCAGGCTGACACACTGTAGAGCACGAAGGTGCTAAATTCTTGCGTCCTTTAATCTCTACAATACATACACGGCAACCCGTAGGCTTATTTTCGTAATTATATTTATGGAGCCTCATATAGCAAAGAGTTGGAATATTAATATTCAGCATCTTTGCAGCCTCAATAATCATTGTTCCTTCTTCAACCTCAACAGGTTGATTATCTATATATAATTTAATCATCACTATCTCTATTTGGTATAAACAGCATTAAACTTACAACATTTCTGACACACCCCACAACGGATACATACATCTTGATTAATTCGATGTGCCTCTTTCTTGTCTCCAGCAATAGCTTGAACAGGACACTTCTTAGCACAAGCAGTACAACCTACGCATAGCTCAGGATTGATAACATAGCTTGTTAGCTCCTTACATCTACCAGCAGGACATCTCTTCTCTAGTACGTGTGCTAGATACTCGTCGTAGAAATTCTCGAATGTTGAGATAACAGGGTTAGGTGAAGTTTGACCAAGCCCACATAGTGCAGTATCTTTGATTACATTAGCTATATTTTTAAGCTGCTCTAAATCCTCCATATTAGCTCTGCCTCGTGAGATGTGCTCTAATATCTCGTATAATCGGCGGTTACCTACTCTACAAGGGGCACACTTGCCACACGACTCCTCGAGGGTAAATTCGAGATAGAATTTAGCCACCGATAACATACAGTCATCTTCGTCCATAACAATCATACCTCCCGAACCCATCATCGAGCCAGCTCCAATTAGCGAATCGAAATCAATCTTTAAATCTAGGTGTTTCTCTGTTAAACAGCCACCCGAAGGGCCACCTGTCTGTACAGCCTTGAACTTTTTACCGCCTTTGATACCTCCACCAATTTCGTAGATTACCTCACGTAGGGTTGTGCCCATCGGCACTTCGATAAGACCAACATTATTAACCTTTCCGGCTAGAGCAAACACTTTAGTCCCTTTAGATTTTTCGGTACCTATACTTGAGAACCACTCTGAACCCTTCATAATAATCACTGGAATATTTGCTAAGGTCTCAACATTATTAACATTTGTTGGGTACCCTTTATAGCCGCTCTCGGCAGGGTATGGTGGTTTAATTGTTGGCTCGCCACGCTCGCCCTCCATCGAGTGGATAAGAGCTGTCTCCTCGCCACATACAAATGCACCTGCACCATAACGCACCTCTATATCGAACGAGAAATTTGTACCCATAATTTTGTCGCCCAATAATCCCATCGCTCTAGCATCCTCGATTGCTTTTTGTAGGCGAGTAATTGCCAGTGGATATTCGGCTCTGATATATACTAATCCGTAAGATGCCCCGATAGCATAGCCACAGATAGCCATAGCCTCGACAACCGAGTGAGGGTCTCCCTCCATAATCGAACGATCCATAAATGCTCCTGGGTCTCCCTCGTCGGCATTACATACCACATATTTAATATCGCCTGGTACTTTAGCAGCTATCTCCCACTTTAATCCAGTAGGGAATCCTCCACCTCCTCTACCACGTAAGCCCGATTTTTTGATTTCGTCTACAACATCAACGGGTTTATATTTAGTTAAGCACTTTGCTAATGCCCCATATCCATCAAGGGCTATATACTCATTAATACTCTCTAGGTCTATAACTCCAGCATTGCGTAGAGCAATCTTTTTCTGTTTCTTATAGAATCCCATCTCCTCTTCAAACTCAACGCGTTCTTTTGTTTCAGAGTCTTGATATAATAGACGTCTAACACGCTCACCACTCATTAAATGCTCTGTGATAATCTCGTCGGCATCCTCAGGTTTAACCTCAACATAGAAGGTTTTGTCAGGCATTACCTTAACAATAGGTCCTTTTTCGCAGAATCCAAAGCAACCTGTCTTAATAACCTTCACATCCTTTAGCTTGTTATCTTTGATTGAAGCCTCTAGGTTTGCGATAATATCATCACTCTGCGATGCTTTACAACCTGCTCCAGCGCAGACAAGAATCTGCCTTTCACCCGAATCACTCTCTCCAAGACGAGGCTTCATATCTTTAAGATACTCTGCACGCGCCTTATCCAGCTGTTCGATAGTACTAATTTTTGCCATTTCTTAATAAGTTTTAATTAGTTTAGTAAAAATTTAATCATTTATCTCTCTATAGTATCGTAATTGTTAAAAAATCTCTTTAGGGCTCTAAGTTATGAATTAAAATAGAATATACAAAATTTTTTGCTACTTTTTTTATAATTTACTTAAAATAGCTTATTTTATTAATAAAATCAACTGATAAATTGTGTTTTTATTAAGTTTATGTATTTAATGAAATGAAATAATATTATAAAAAATATAAAAATTTTTCATAATGTATAATTGTCACTGTTATAGTTGTTTACGGTATTTGTAACTAAAAAATTAGATATATAACTAAAAAAATAGTTGTATAATTAAAAAATTAGTTATACCTTTGCTGTTGTAAAATTTTAAACAAAGTGTTATGGAAGAGAGAGAACTAACAAAAGGTGAGATGGAGATAATGCAGATATTGTGGTGTAAAGAGAGGGCATTTGTAAACGACATCATTTCTATGATGGACGAGCCAAAGCCTGCTTATACTACTGTTTCTACCATTATTCGCATTTTAGTAAAGAAGGGGTTTGTTGCTTATAAAAGTTATGGCAAAACTCACGAGTATTATCCACTAATTAGCAAAGAGGAGTATTCGTTTTTGGAGATGAAACGAATAAAAGAGCGTTTTTTTAGTGATTCATTTTCTAATATGGTTTCATTCTTTGCAAAGAAGGAGTCGCTATCAGGAAGAGAGATTGATGATATTATTAAACTATTAAAAGAGGAGGAGTAGGTTATGGTAACAGAGTTTACAATATTTATAATTAAAAGTGTTGGGGTTAGTGCTATATTATGGATTGTGTATCTTCTATTGTTTCATAGAAAAGCTAAATATCTATCTCAGCGAATATTTATGGTATCAATTCCAGTGATTGCGCTATTAGCTGCATTGGTGACTGTTGATGTTATTAAGGTTAAAAGTGCCCCATTATTTGAGAGTACAAGTGCTGTTGTGGCAGCAATCGAGCGTGAATTTGTTGAAGAGTCGTATCCTGCCGATGATAGCGGAGCTGTTATGCCAAGCCAGACAGTAGTTAAAGCAGATACAATACCATCACAAGGGAAATTATATAAGAAACCTCAATTTTTTGTGATAGTAGTACTATTCATATATTTTGCTGTTGTAGTAGCGTTGATAGCTAGATATGTGATAGGTTACTTGCAGATACGAAATATTCGTCGATTGGCAACAAAGATTAATAGTGGTTCCTACACAATATATAAAAGTGGGTTAATAAAATCTCCATTTACATATATGCGTTCGATATATATAAGCCGAGAGATTGACGGTGAGAAGTTATCGATGATTCTTAGGCACGAGATGTCGCACGTAAACTGTAATCACTATATAGACAAAGTGATAATCGAGGTGTTCTCTATATTGTTGTGGTTTAATCCTTTTGTGTGGCGTATAGCTAAACAGCTATCTGTAGTGCACGAGTTCGAGGCCGATAAGATAGCCGTAGGTAATGAAACGAATAATAAGGCATATAAGCAGTACATTTTCGACGAATTAATAACCTCGCATCCAGTTATAGCTAGTGGTTTTAATAGCTCGCAGGTGAGAGAGCGACTATTAGAGCTAAAAAATGGCTTAACTCCTCGTATGCGTGTAGTGCGTAGTTTGGTTACAATACCTATGGTAGTGCTTCTGCTGCTTTTAACATCATTTACCTATACAAGCCAAGAGGTAGTTGAAACTCTTGTTACCTCAACCGTAAATAGTGCAACCGAAACTATTAGCGATATAGTTAATAATCCGCCTACATTACCTCAATTAGTTGTTGCTGATAATGAGTCTGATAATCAGCCAACACAGGAGCAGGCGAATGAAGTGGAGAGTGCAATTAAAGAGAGTGTTATTGAGAAGAGCACAACAGAGAAGAGTAGTGATAATGCTGAAGCTACTGAGGTAAGCGAGGTTGCTAAGGTTAGTGAGAAACCCGAGACAGTTGCAGTAGAGGTTAAAGAGGCAAAAAGTTCAGAATCAAAAACGACTACCACAACAACGTCAAACAAAGTGGCGTGGTTTCTTAATCCTGAATATCAGATATTGATGCCTAATCAGTATGATATCCTTGTCGAGCAACCGAAGAAATTTGAGATATATGTTGTTCGTCACGATACATATACGCAGGTTGATATGATAATACCAATTTATAATGTCGAGCAGTGGATGATTATTCCCTCGCAGTTCTATCTTGAAGAGCCGAAGAGTGGCGATAAATATATGCTTTATCATAGCCCTGCTAATATTCCGTTTGATAGAACCATCATATTTAGGAATCTTGAACGTGAGGTTGTTAGATTATCATTTGTATTCCCTCCACTTGAAAAGGGTATAGATGAGGTTATTATTTCAACAGAGTACAATAACAAAACGCCTCGACCATCATCCACTATACACCCATGGGGTATAAATAAAGTACGTGTGTTAAGTACCGAAAGAAGATTGCCTTACTACGAGGAGTTACAGGGCGAAATAATACGAATGTAAAAATGATATGGTTATGAGAACAGTATTAATAGCTTTAGCAACATTTATATCGTTTGCGGTAGCTGCATCACCTAAAGATAGTGTGGCGGTTAAGCTTAACAATAAGCGTCACTATGTTCAGAGCCATCAGTATGAGATAGTGAATAGATACCAAGGCGAGAAAATGAAAGTAGTACGCTACGAAGATCGTACTGAGCTTGAGATATGTCTTGAAATAATGTATGATAGTCAGTGGTTTATTATTTCGTCTAATGTTTTTCTTTACGATCGTGAAACAAAAGATAAATATATGTTACACTCAACAATGGGTGATATACCTACCGATCATCTGAGTGTGGTTAGGGGGTTAAACGGAAAGAGAATAAAAATTAAATTAATATTTCCACCACTTAAGCCTGGTATCGATAAGATTGATTTCGTTTCTCATAGCCACCCATTAATGAATGTGCCTACTAACGGAAGTGGCTGGGGGCAGCATAACCTTAAAGTGCATCAGGGGGTTACTGAAGCAAAAAGGGCAAGAAAAAAAGGTAGGGTAATTAAAATGGGTGATAATCCAGCTAAATAATTTAAGGATATGAGAGCAATATTTATAGTTTTAGCAACATTCATATCGTTTGCAGTGGCGGCAGCGCCTAAAGATAGTGTATCGGTTAAACTTAATACTAAGCGTTACTATATTCAAAGCCATCAGTATGAAATAGTAGATCATAACAGCAACCAGGGTATGGTAATGAAAGTGGTACGATATGAAGATCGAACAGAGGTAGAGGTATATCAAAATATTGTGTACGATAGCCAATGGTTTACTATCGAGTCGAACTTTTTTATCTATGATCGCAACTCAAAGGATAAATATATGCTGCATTCAACGGTGGGTGATATTCCTACGGACCAGCTATGTATAGTTCGGGGACTAAACGGTAAAAGAATCAGGATTAAATTAATACTTCCACCACTTAAGCCAGATATAGAAAAAGTGGATATTATCTCTTTCAATCATCCTTTAACCTATGTGCCCACTAACGGCGATGGGTGGAATCAGTATAATCTAAAGGTATACCAAGGAGAGCCCCAAGTAAAGAGGGCAAGCCGAAGAGGGCGAATCATTAAAATGAATGATAAATCAACTAAAAAATAGTATTATGAGAAAAATATTATTAGCTATCATAGTGTTACTATCTATCTCACCCGTAGTTGGGTTGTCGCAAGTGGTAATTTATGAGGGTGGAAGTAGTAATCAGTTTAATCCTTGCTATCGCTATTATGCAAAAAAGAGCAGTCATAAAACTACACTATTTTTGCCTCGTATAAAATGGGGATATAATGCATTAGTGAGTGGAATAAACTCGATGAGTATGCCTAACGAGATTAATTTTCTTAATCAGCAAACTGCTATACCTCAATTCTCGATAGTGTCTCGTGTAAATAGGTTTGATATTATTCGAAGATTTATGTATCTGAATTTAGAATTAGAGCTAGAGTTCAATAATTTTCGTTTTAAACACGGAAAATCGCTCCAACAAAGTGCTGATGGAGGTATTGAACAGTTGCAAGGAATAGACCCTGATAATGTTGAAAAGAGTAAGTTATCAACAAATTATATAAATATACCTATGACTGTATCTTTCCATTTAGGCACGGTTCAGCTATATGGTGGAGTCGTGGGTGGGTGGTGCTACAATGCGCACACTAAAGTAAAACATGTTGCCGATAACGATAGTCATAAGTTTAAGGATAATAATCTCCCAGTCGAGAGATTTCGTTATGGTTACACCGCTGGCATTTTTGTTCCTAATTGGAAATTAGGTTTTTATGGTACCTACTATCCGCAAAGTATATTCGAAAATACCCCAAATGTTAATCAACTGAATTTTGGAGTAATAATTACACCATTTAGATTTTTACGCTAAATTAAAATACTAATTATGATTAAAAAAACTAACTTTTCAAGGACGGTACTAGGTGCTATCCTTACCCTTGTTACAACTTATATGTTAGCAACGGGGTGTGCTTCAACTTCAAAAATGGTATCAACACAAAATCCTCCTATTGCTGGAGCGTCGTTGGATTATTTTGTGATAAATAGGGTGGTAAAGAGCGATACGGCAACAGTTGTTGATGTTGATATTACATTTCGCCCTAATTGGTGGATAATGGCAAATAGTGCAACCGTGCTTCGTGATGCCGATGGTAACGACTATAAGCTAAAGGCAACAAAAAATATTGAGATAGATAAAAAATTTGTTATGCCCGAGTCGGGAAAGCACTCGTTTAGTTATATATTCGAGCCATTACCGAAAAAATGTAATGTCTTTTCGTTGTTAGAGCCTAATGTTGAAGAGTCGTGGAGTATATATGGGATTGATATTTCAAATAAGAAAAATAAACCGTCAATTCCTAAAGAGTTTAGACAAAAAATCGAACCTACAACCGATATAATGCAGTATGCCAATTATAAAGGAGGTGTGGCTACTGTTAGGGGTAAAATTGATAATTTCGTGCCTGAGATGGCTAACGATATAATATTCCGAGTAGCTGAAATTATTAAGCCACATGAGGTTAGGCGTAAATTAGATATTAACGAGGATGGAACCTTTACCCTTGAGCTAGAGTTGTCGCACCCTTCGTATGCCTATATGTATTTGCCTTCGTGGGAAAAGGGTATTGGATTTACGGTTGTTCCGAATACCGAGATGGGGTTATATATTGATAGCAGAATGATGAATGAAGAGGCGAGTAGTAATGATGCAGCTCGATTTAGTGGTACTTTTGCCGATATTAACAACGAACTTTCGGAGCTTGATTACCTATCGAAAGTAAGTAAGCTGGTTGAATCTATTGATAAAGAGACTATTGCCAATATGTCGACCGATGAGATAGACAAGAGGGTAGTGGCTGATTATAAGAATTTTTTAGCTGAATTAGAGAACACAGAGATGTCGCCAGCGGTTAAGCAGTTTGCTAAGTATCGTTTAACATTTGCTATGGTTGAGGCTATTAACGAGTATGCAGTAAAGCGTTATTTGTCGCAGCAAGAGCTGATGAGCCGTGATAGTAGCCTGCAATTTACTAATATTAACATGCATCAAACTAAGGATGTTGCGCTATTCAAAGAGATAGATTTTAGTGATAAAGCTCTCTATATCTATGGAGTGAGCGATGCTTATTCGCTATATAGTTTCCAAGATCCTGCTTTCCTTGATATGTTAAAAGAAGATAACTTAAGTAATATAATTAAGTTTATATCACTAAGGACGAGTATAGAAGATTTTGTTCCACTGACAGATAAGCAGTTGTCAGAGATTGATGCTCTTAAAGGGGAGTATAGCTCGTATGTGAAGGAGTTAAATAAGCAGAATGATGAATTGGTAGCTCGAATCGAAGAGTACAAGCGTAACAATAAAGCAAATATTTTAGATTTCAGCAATATAGCTGCCGAGGATACATTTAAAAAACTGATAGAGTTATACCCTAATAAAGTACTTGTTATTGATGTGTGGGAGACTTGGTGTGGCCCTTGTATTGGTGCTCTAGAGGATAGTGCGCCTGTTAAGATTGAGATGAAAGAGAAGAATGTGGATGTGGTGTTTATATATATAGCTAGTGAATCGTCGCCTAGAAAAGGCTGGGAGAATAGGGTATTATCAATTGACGGCGAGCATATATATATGACCGAGCAGCAGAGTAGAGCATTTGCTGAAAAATATTCGATTGACGGGGTGCCAACAATTTTTACTATTACAAAAAGCGGCAAACGAATGAGAAAGGGTAACTATAGAGGAAGTGATTGGTTGCGAGCAAACATAAATAATGCACTAAAATATTAATAACAAATAATTATGAAGACTAAAACATTTAAACTATTTTTAGCAGCTATTTTACT
>CAYJHM010000066.1:0-10267 GCA_964369935.1 uncultured Rikenellaceae bacterium | reverse complement strand
TGCAATAAGGTGCTGAAAATGAGCTGCAATAAAGAAAGTATGACTGTTTCTTATCAAAAACTCATGTTAATAATGCACAAATTTAACATTTATTTTTTAATTTTCCACTTTTTTAATTCACTTTTTCTAAAATTCGTTCTCTGCGACACCGAATCTCACTCATTTTAAGCGAATAAAGAAAAAAAAGATATAAAATATTTGTAAAATTAAAAAAAATGTCGTAATTTTGCAGTCGAGATAATGAGGAAGGGGGAGTTTTCCCCCTTCTTTCCGTATAACATCAAATGGTTTTTTCTGTGAGCAGTGAAGAGATAAAGGCTGAGATAGCTAAATTTTTAGAAAACAGTGATAAAGAAATTATCACTTTTAAAGGTAGTGCAGATCACGTTTACGAGGTAGAGATTGATTCTATTACAGGCGTAACAATCGAAGAGTGTACAGTTATTAGTAGGCATATTAACTCGCTCTATCCAGATGATGACTATGAATTAACGGTTGCCTCATACTCTATTTCATCGCCATTTATTGCACCTATACAGTACCAGAAAAACATAGGTAGAGCAATCGAGATATTAACCACCTCGGGCGAAAAATTAAGAGGCGAATTAACCACATACAGCGGAGAGAGTTTCACTATCGAGTTTGAAGCGAAGGTCGAAGTTGAGGGTAAAAAACGCAAAGAGCTGCAAATTATGCAGCGCACTCTAATGATTGCAGATACCAAGAGTGTAAGATTAAGTTTTTAATAAGTAAATATTGATATATGGACAATTTAGGATTAATTAATACCTTTTCCGAATTTAAGGAGCTAAAGAATATCGATAAAGATATAATGATTGGTGTTTTGGAGGATGTATTTCGTTCAATGCTAGCAAAGACTTATGGCTCGGACGAAAATTTTGATGTTATCATCAACCTTGACAAAGGAGATTTCGAGATATGGCGTAACCGTATAGTTGTTGAAGACGAGGAGTTGGATAACGACAATATGGAAATTCCACTATCAGAGGCTAAGCTAATTGACGACACGTATGAAGTTGGTGAGGAGGTATCTGACCCAATTAACTTATCATCATTCGGTCGCCGTTCAGTATTATCTCTACGTCAAAATCTTGCTTCTAAGATTATGGATCTTGAAAAAACTGCTCTATTCGAGAAATACAAAGAGCGTATTGGCGAGATTGTAATAGGTGAGGTTTATCAGGTATGGAAAAAAGAGATTCTTGTTCTTGACGATGATGATAACGAATTAATTCTACCTCGTACAGAGCAGATTCCTAGCGATTATTTTCGTAAAGGTGATACAATTAAAGCTATTGTTACACGCGTAGAGATTCGTAACAACACCCCAATAATTGTCCTTTCACGTACCTCAGAGGAGTTTCTTCGCAAGCTGTTCGAAATGGAGGTACCTGAGGTTTACGATGGGCTTATCACCATTCGCCGCATAGTACGTTCGCCAGGCGAGAGAGCTAAGATAGCTGTCGAGTCGTATGATGAGCGTATCGACCCAATTGGTGCATGTGTGGGAATGAAAGGTTCACGTATCTACACAATTGTAAAAGAGCTTAAAAACGAAAATATTGATGTTGTAAACTTCACAGCTAACAATTCGCTATTTATCCAAAGGGCATTATCACCAGCAAAGGTTAGCTCGATAACAATTAACGAGGAGACTAAAGTGGCTGATGTTAGGCTTCGTCCAGAGGAGGTATCGCTTGCAATTGGTAAAGGTGGGCATAATATTCGCCTAGCCTCACAGCTTACTGGTTACACCATTGATGTTTATCGCGACATTGACCAAGAGGAGGAAGATATACCTCTAACAGAGTTCAATGACGAGATAGATGAGTGGGTAATCGAAGAGCTTGTTAAGGTTGGTTGCAACACAGCTAAAAGCGTTCTAGCATACTCTATCGAGGATTTATCTAAGCGTACGGATTTAGAGATTGAGACTGTCTCGAATGTTATGAGCATCTTAAAAGCAGAATTCGAAAAGGAGTAAGAACTATATAAAGAGGTAACAGATTAAAGGAGGAGACTCCCATAATGCCGATAAACGATAACAGTGTAAATATGGCAAACGAAAAGAGAATAAGAATAAGTGCTGTCGCACGTGAGCTAAACGTGGGAGTAGGAACACTTGCACAATTTCTTAAAGATAAAGGTATTGATAGCAATGTAAATCCAAATTCAATTATTGACGAAAAGGTGTACGACACTCTTCATCAAGAGTTTGGTAAAAACGTTGTGAAGAAGGTCAATATCAAAGAGAAGATAAACCTTAAACCAACTGTCTCAACATTAGATAACGAGACAGAGAGTGCACCAGAGGAGGATACTACCATTAAGCGTCAGACTCCTAAGGTGATAGGTAAAATAAATCTTGAGGAGCTTGAGCGTAAGAATCAAGATTTCCGCAAAAAGGATAAAGGCCCTAAAGGCAAGAACCCAAACCAACCAGAACAACCAAAAGAGAGCCCTGTTAAGAGCGCACCTGTTGTAAAGGAAGAGCCAAAAGTGGAAGTTGTAGTTCCTGCTAAGAAAGAGGAGCCTAAGGTTGAGGCACCAGTAGTAAAGGAAGAGCCAAAAAAGGTAGAGCCTAAAGTTGAAGTAGTAGCTCCAACTAAGAAGGAGGAGCCTAAGGCTGAAGCCCCTTCTACTGAAAATAGTAGTGCTATTATGGAGGCTAAGCGTAACCGCACATTCGACGAGCGTCAAGCAGATGACCGCTCTGATCTGTTCCGCCCAAATAAGAGCGAAACAGTAGCTGGCCCTAAGGTGATTGGAAAGGTTGACTTAACCCAGTTTGAGAAAAAGAGCGAGCCGAAAAAGAATAACGACAAAGATCGTAAGCGCAAACGTATCAAAAAAGATACTAAGGTTGATATTAACAACCCTAAATTCACCAATAACCAAGGTGGACAAAAGCAAGGTGGGCAAAAACCTCAAGGTCAAGGTGGTCAAAACCAAGGTCAAGGGCAAGGTCAGAACCAGGGTCAAGGCCAACGCCAAGGCGGTCAAGGTCAAGGCCAGGGTCAAGGCAGATTTAATCGTAATGACAACCACAAAAAAGGTAATAATAAGAGAGGTGCTAAACCAGCACCAGTAGTTAAGGCAGAGATATCTGACGAGGAGGTACAAAAGCAAATTAAGGATACTCTAGCACGCTTAACATCGAAGGGTCACGACAACAAAAAGGGAGCTAAGCACCGTAAAGATAAGCGTGATGCTGCTACTCAAAAGGCATTCCAAGAGATGGAACGCGAGGAGAAAGAGAAGAATATTCTTAAAGTTACCGAGTTTGTTACCGTTAGTGAGTTAGCTAAGATGATGGAGGTTCAGGTTACACAGGTTATTACAGCTTGTATGAACCTTGGTCTTATGGTATCAATCAACCAACGACTAGATGCTGAGGCACTTGTTGTTGTAGCTGAGGAGTTTAACTACAAAGTTGAATTTGTATCGGTAGATATTCAAGAGGCTATTGCAACAGATGAAGATAATGATGATGATTTAGCATCTCGTCCACCGATTGTAACGGTGATGGGTCACGTTGACCACGGTAAGACCTCACTTCTTGACTTTATTCGTAAAGCCAACGTAATCGCTGGTGAGGCAGGTGGTATCACCCAACATATCGGCGCATATAGTGTAAAAGTGGATGGAGGCAAGCGTATAACATTCTTAGATACTCCAGGTCACGAGGCGTTTACCGCTATGCGTGCTCGTGGAGCCTCTGTTACCGATGTGGCTATTATTGTTATTGCAGCAGATGATAGTGTGATGCCTCAAACTATCGAGGCAATCAACCACGCATCAGCAGCTGGTGTACCAATTATTTTTGCTATTAATAAGATAGATAAAGCGGGTGCAAACCCTGAGAGAATACGTGAGCAGCTAGCTGCTATGAACTACCTAGTAGAGGATTGGGGCGGTAAATATCAATGTCAAGAAATTGCTGCTAAGAGTGGTCTAAATGTAGACGAACTACTTGAAAAGGTTATTCTTGAGGCCGATATATTAGAGCTAAAAGCTAACCCTGAGAAGAAGGCAGTGGGTGCCGTTGTCGAGTCATCGCTAGATAAAGGGCGCGGATATGTAACTACTCTACTTGTTCAAGGTGGTACTCTACGAGTTGGTGATGTAATGTTATCGGGTGTATGTACTGGCCGTGTTAAGGCTATGTTCAACGAGCGTGGAAAGCGTATCGAGGAGGCTGGTCCATCTACTCCAGTTCTAGTATTAGGCTTAAATGGTGCTCCTCAAGCAGGAGACAAATTTAATGTAATGGACGATGATAAGCAGGCACGTGATATAGCAAACAAGCGTCAGCAGTTACAGCGTATTCAGGGTCTTAAAACTCAGAAACATATCACACTTGACGAGATTGGTCGCCGTATAGCGATTGGTAACTTCCAGGAACTTAACATTATTGTTAAGGGAGACGTAGATGGTTCAGTTGAGGCACTAACAGACTCGTTAATCAAGCAGTCGCACGACGAAGTACAGGTTAATGTTATACATAAGGCGGTTGGTCAGATATCTGAGAGTGACGTTCTTCTTGCAGCTGCATCGAATGCAGTAATTATCGGATTCCAAGTACGCCCATCTATGGCAGCACGTAAGTTAGCCGAGAAAGAGGAGATAGAGATTCGCCAATACTCGATTATCTACGATGCAATTAACGAGATTAAGAGTGCTATTGAGGGAATGCTTGCACCTACCTACCGCGAGAACATTGTATGTTCGGTTGAGGTTATGGAGGTATTCAAAATCACTAAGGTTGGTAGCGTAGCAGGATGTCTTGTTCGTGAGGGTAAGATTAACCGCAATACTCTTATTAGGGTTATTCGTGATGGTATCGTTATCTACACAGGTAAGTTAGGGTCGCTTAAGCGTTATAAAGATGATGCTAAAGAGGTTGTATCAGGACTTGAGTGTGGTCTAAACATCGAGAACTTTAACGATATCAAAGCAGGTGATATAATCGAGGGTTACGAGCAAATTGAGATTAAACGTTCGTAATTAGTCGCCCCTTAAAAGGTGGTTAGAGTTTTTAAGGAACGACTAATTAACTGAATAAATAACTTATATACCTCCACCGCCATTATTGGGGCGAATGGAGGTATATTTTTTGGTAGATATCTATAAAAACATATTCTATGGACAAAAGAGGTGTATTGTATGCTCTTGTCTCTTCGGCTACTTTCGGACTGATAACACTATTTACTATTCCACTAATCAAGAGTGGTGATTTAAGTGTTATCTCTATTTTATTTTACAGGTATGGAATGGCAACTCTAGGTGTGGGATTGCTTGCGCTAATTCGTGGCGAAAATTTCAGGGTCACAAAGGTTGATATTCCCAAAATATTGATTCTCTCGGTACTCTATTCTATTACCTCGTTATTTTTGCTCTTTGGCTATAATGTAGCCCCTACTGATAGTGGAATATATACAGCTATACACTATCTTTATCCTGTATCAGTAATGCTTACTTTAGCACTTATCTATCGCGAGAAATTATCATACTATATTATCTCGACAGCATTAATAGCTATAGTAGGTGTTGGACTACTAACAATAAAAGGAGACGAGGCATTAACTCAAAGTTCGCCTTTGGGTATAATATTCGTGCTAATATCGGTTATCACATACGGAATTTATATTGTTGGAGCAAATAAACTAAAACTCAGCAATAAATCATCTATTGTACTAACATTCTACCTTCTATTAATAGGTACTGTTACAATTGGAATATATGGAGCCCTAACAGAGGGAATCACACCTATTAACAGCAGCTCCGCAATAATTAACCTAGCTTTATTAGCTATAATATCTACTGTTATCTCCAATTTAACACTTATTTTAGCGGTAAAACGCATCGGTTCAACTGTCACATCAATACTTGGCTCGTTAGAGCCTTTAACAGCCATTTTTGTTGCGCTATTCATATTTAACGAACAGATATCAATCGCAGGATATTTCGGTATCTTACTAATTATTATCTCAGCCATTATGGCTATCAAGCGTAAATAGTCGTCTCGTAAAATTATTCACAACAAAATTTACCCCCATTTCTGAGGATACTCTCAAAAATGGGGGTAATATGTTTGTATTGTGCATTACTCGTGCGAGTAAGATCGGATTACTGCAATGCTTGCCTAATTATTTCAACACCCTCTAACAGCTGCTCTCTAGTTATTACTAGTGGTGGAGCAAAACGTATAATATTACCATGTGTTGGCTTAGCTAAAAGACCTAAATCGCGCATTTTAATACACACATCCCACGCTGTTACACCGTCTATATTACGAATTACTATTGCATTTAGTAGTCCTTTACCCCTCACTAGCTCTATACGCTCGCTTTCAATCTTACGAACTTCACTACGGAATAATTCTCCTAGCTCCATAGCGTTTGCAGTCATATTCTCTTCGTTCACCACCTCTAAAGCACGCATTGCAACTTTACAAGCCACTGGGTTACCTCCAAATGTTGAACCGTGCTCGCCTGGCTTAATAGTCAGCATAATTTCATCTGAAGATAGCACTGCCGATACTGGGAATACACCACCTGAAACTGCCTTACCTAGTATTAAAATATCTGGCTTTACATTATCATAATCACAAGCTAGCATACGACCTGTACGTGCAATTCCTGTTTGCACCTCGTCGGCAATAAATAATACATTATGCTTCTTACAAATATCGTAACACTCTTTAATGTAACCATCATTAGGAACAAAAACCCCTGCCTCACCCTGAATTGGCTCGACAATAAAGGCAGCTATATGATCTCCTTCACGCTCTAACACCTCGTTAAGTGCTGCTGTATCATTATAAGGAATCTTAATGAATGCTTCGTCAAGAAGAGGACCAAATCCACCATACGAATCAGGGTCAGTAGACATTGAAATAATTGCAATTGTACGACCATGGAAATTTTCGCCACATACAACAATCTTTGCTGTACCATCAGCTATACCCTTTTTTGTGTAACTCCAACGACGTGCTAGCTTAAGAGCTGTCTCTACCGCCTCGGCACCTGTATTCATAGGTAACACCTTCTCAAATCCGAAGTAGTTACACATAAACTCCTCGTACTCGCCTAGCACATTATTATAAAAGGCACGCGATGTTAAAGTCAATTTTGATGCCTGCTCGGTTAAAGCAGATATGATTGCAGGATGACAATGCCCCTGATTAACAGCCGAATATGCAGACAAGAAATCGTAATATTTCTTTCCCTCTACATCCCACACAAATACTCCCTCACCACGCTCTAACACTACCGGTAGTGGGTGATAATTATGCGCTCCGAATTTATCCTCACGCTCAATGAAAAATTTTGAATCCATATTTTTATTAAATTTATAATTTTCGCTACAAAGTTAAGATATTTTATCCGAATTAACTACAATTATTCGCATATAATATTAAAAATCTTTAATCTCTATTCAACCATCTCACGTCTATACCGCAGATATAAAAAAATTGGACTTACTTTCGTAAGTCCAATCCATTATTATATTTAACCCCTTAGGGAGTTATAAATTACGCCTCAACTGCTGGAGTCTCCTCTTTTGCAACCTCTACTGCCTCAGCCTCAGCTTTAACAATCACAGGTACCGCTCCCGAAACGCTCTTATAAAGCTTAACTGATGCAGTGTACTCACCAACATTCTTGATAGTCTCGATTGAGATATGCTTTCTATCAAACACTAACCCTTTAGCTGCTAAAGCCTCAGCAATTTGTGATGTTGTGATAGAACCGAATAGCTTACCATCTTTTGCTTTTACAGTAAATGTTAAAGTTTCGGTTGCTAATTTAGCTGCTACTGCCTCAGCATCTGCAACAAATTTAGCCTCTTTGTGAGCCGATTGTCTAATATTCTCTGCTGCTACCTTCTTAGCCGATGGAGTAGCTAGAGTAGCTAGACCACGTGGAATAAGGAAGTTATTTGCATAACCTGGGCGAACGTTCACTATGTCGTTCTTGTGACCTAGGTTCTCTACGTCTTGTTTTAATATGATTTCCATTTCTTGTCCTTTCTTTGAATTATTTCATTAAATCTGTTACGAAAGGTAGTATAGCTAGGTGACGAGCACGCTTAACAGCCGTAGCTACTTTCTTTTGGTATTTCAAAGATGTTCCTGTTAGACGACGAGGTAAAATACGACCTTGCTCGTTTAGAAACTTCTTAAGGAACTCAGGATCCTTATAATCGATGTACTTAATACCGCTCTTCTTGAAACGACAGTACTTTTTCTTCTTAACCTCTACTGTAGGAGGATTCAAATATCTGATTTCTGTTTTGCCTGCCATAACTACTCCTCCTTTTTATTAGCGTTTTTACTAATTCTTTTAGCCTCATACTCAACTGCGTGCTTGTCTAAGCGGAAAGTAAGGAATCTCATTACCTTCTCCTCACGACGATACTGAGTCTCTAAAAGGTTAATTAAATGACCCTCTCCTGTAAATTGGAAAAGGTGATAGAAGCCAGTGCTCTTCTTCTGAATTGAGTACGCTAATTTACGTAGTCCCCAATCCTCAGAGTGAGTAATCTCGCCTCCGTTCTCGGTGATAACACCGTGGAATTTGCTAACTAGCTCCTGTACTTGTGCCTCTGACAATACTGGGTTAGCAATGAAAACGGTTTCGTAATTGTTCATTTTATAAAAATTTAATTAATTTATACAGCAGCTTCATTATATAAGCCGCCTTAAACGGTGCAAAGTTAATAAAAAATTCTCAATCAAGCAAACAAAGGACAAAAAAATATATTTTATCTATCAAAAACCTTTTTTGAATGTGATTGAAACGAGAAAAATGAGAAAAAATTAATAAAGCAAGAAAAAAAGTTTAAAAAAATGCGGTACTTTCCTCAAAGAATTATATTTTTGCAGTGTGAAACATTACACGAACAATAATAATTATGAAGATAGTAAGAACAGCTAATGAGTTAGCTTCGTATATAACGGAAGCAAAGCAGAGGGGTAAGGTCGGATTCGTTCCAACAATGGGAGCTCTTCATTGTGGTCATATATCATTAGTTGATAGATGTGTAGCAGATAATTGCTATTGTGTGGTATCACTATTTGTGAATCCTACTCAATTTAACGACCCTAAGGATCTTGAACGCTACCCTCGTACCGAGAGCGAAGATGCTAAAATGCTTGAAGAGGCAAAATGCGATATACTGTTTATTCCTTCAACCGAGGAGATATATCCTCAAGAGGATACCAGAGAGTTCGATTTTGGCGGATTAGATAGATATATGGAAGGGCCATCTCGTCCAGGGCATTTTAAGGGGGTTGCTCAGGTTGTGACTAAGCTGTTCGATATAGTAAATCCAGATAAAGCATATTTCGGAGAGAAAGATTTTCAACAGTTAGCTATTATTAGCTGGATAACTAAAGAATTAGCTCTACCAATTGATATAGTAGGTTGCCCTATAATGAGAGCCGAAGATGGTTTAGCCCTCAGCTCGCGTAATATGTTACTTAGTGACGAAAATAGGCAGAGAGCACCACACATTTATAGTGTACTAAAAAAATCGTTAGAACTTTCATATTCGATGGATATAAAAAGTCTTGAGCAGCTAGTAATAGAGCAGATAAATACACAAGAAGGTATGGAGGTCGAATATTTCATTATTTCTAATGCAACTACCCTATCACCTGCCACTGATTGGGACGAGCAAGGTGGAGTTGTTGGCTGCATAACAGTACGTTTTGGCGGAGTAAGATTGATTGATAATATTAAATACAGATAATTATGCTAATAGAGGTAGTAAAATCGAAAATTCATAGGGTGACTGTAACAGAGTCGAACCTTAACTATGTAGGGAGCATCACAATAGATGAGGACCTATTAGATGCTGCAAACCTTATTCCTAACGAGAAGGTTGCCATAGTAAACAACAACAATGGTGAGAGGTTCGAAACCTACATTATTAAAGGGCGCAGAGGAAGTGGCGAAATTTGCCTTAACGGTGCGGCTGCTCGCAGAGTTCAGATAGGTGATGTAATAATTGTTATGTCGTATGCTCTAATGGATTTTGAAGAGGCGAAAACATTTCAACCAGCTGTTGTATTTCCCGACACAAAGACAAATTTAATAATTAAATAGGGTGATTCGCCCCCAAAAAAGTCAGAAAATTCGGATCTGATTTGTAGAGTGATTCCCTAAATTCAAATCACCTGACTTGGCTAATTCGCAAAACTCTAGTTCAAGAAGGCTTTTCCCATAAGCACGTCATC
>CAYJHM010000065.1:0-10303 GCA_964369935.1 uncultured Rikenellaceae bacterium | reverse complement strand
TTTTTTAAAATGCTAAAATTTTGGGCTGGTTAAAAAATTTACACCCCCATTTTTCTATAATTTTCTTTAAATTGGGGTTTTTAATTTTTTAACGCAGCCCAATTTAGCCCATTAAAACTCAGGTTAAAAGATATAGCCTAGCGATAGCTTAATGCTAGTGTAGCTATTTGATGGCAAATATACAACTTTTGTAGCATAATCAACCATAGCACCAACTTCTAAATATCCAACTGTACCCTTGAATAATTTAGAGTAACGTACCGATGGCGTAACATTTAATTGTGGTGTTGTAAGATATTCGTACTCGATATTTAGTAGCTCGTTACTAAAAACATAAGTACTCTCGCCCGAACTTGTAGCATAGCTTCCGTCAGTGAATGGGGTACCACTACCCGATTGATATTTAACACCCAATGAGGTCGTTAATAACGAACTAGGGCCCAGTTCGAAGTTACGTTTAACGGCAATAGCCGCACTTAATTGTGTTATATCCTGCTTACGATAGTAAGGGTATATAATTGCTGTTGTATTACGCATTAAAAGCCCTCCGTCGATGGTAACAGTGTATGTAGAAGCATCTTTAACCTTTGATGAGTAGTAGTCGAAAATATACGAAGCTCCCATCTCGGTAATTGCTTTATCTCCAACTTTAACTGGGTCAAAATATTCGATATACGACAAACCATTGTCAGACACCTCGCGATATATATTTTTATTATTTACAAGTTGCTCTTGACGCCCCCAAATAGTTAGTGCGTGAGCAGTTTGTGCTCTACGATATTGAAGTGTCGTTTTAAAATCGATGATTGAAGAGTTATGCTCTAGATAGACAACCGAGCTAGGCGACTCAACACCATAAAAACCATTTCTAAGGGTAAATTGCCCCTCTGCATATAGTGTGAGAGCCTTATTTATATCGTAGCTAAACTGTAAACCTCCACCATTATATTTATCAACAATTGGCCTTGAGGAACTACTTACAAGAGTACCACTTCCGAACACCTCTCTTGTGCCCCAAAAGCCCCCGTAACTTACTAAAAACTCATAATCGGTTGCCGAATCACCATATCTACCAAACCCAATATTTTCAATTACTTTGCGATAGTTGTACAACACACCCAATTCGGCACGTTTGCTTAATTTGTAGCATAACGATACATTAACATCAATATCCGAAAGAGTGTTATAGTGACGAATATCACGACGCTTAGAGTAGTTAGCAGCGCCATATCGCACCTCACCACCGATTGCTAATCGATCGCTGAGCTGCGTTGCCAATGCGGCTGATAACCTATACTCTTCAAGCAATTTATCCCCTGCGTAATCACCATTTGGCTCTACAATATCGAATGGGGCATAAAATGGGTTAATCAGTACCGAACCAGTAGCATTTTGCATCATACCATTATGATAACTAATACCGCCACGTAGCACGGTTTTACTATTTACCCTATATAACGACCTACTATTAACCCCAAAATTGTAGTTATCGTTTGATTGGTAATAGTTAATAAATTCGCCATTACCTTTATTGAAATTTGCTTCGACAAAAGATAGTTTCTCTTGCTTAAAATGGAGTAATCCAGCAACATTACTACTTGTTAGCCACGACGAAGTACGCTCCTCTTGCTCGAGTGTATTCCACAACGGATTTACCCTATCTTGCGCAATAGTGCGGGTGGAGCACAAAAGAGCCCCACTCACTACTACTAATATTTTTATTCCAAGAAATTTCACTTTATATTACTTTAAAGATGATATTTTACGCTGGTGAAAATCGTTTGTTGAGTTGTTTGTATCTGCATACACAATGATAGCACCATTCTTCATCGATGCCTCAGCATCTATACCACTTGGGTCTGTTGTACCTTTGCTAATACCCTCGATATTATCGGTACCTAAAGCGTAGTTATAAACTAATTTACCTTTGTTCTCAGCGATAGCCTCGGTAGCCTCTTTATCAACATTACGGTAAGCTGTAAAACCTTGTTTTGATGTAAAATATAAAATACCCGCATCAACATCACTAGTTAAACGCTTTAGGTGATCATCGCCAGAAGCGAGAAACACCTCGATACCATCAAGTACCCACGCATTAGGTATCGCTTTTCTTGTTTGAAAAGCCCCTACCTCACCGCCATAGTAGTGAGTAGTATTCTCGTCTGCTACAAACTCGACAGGTGTGCCCTCTTTAATTTGGAAGATAAAGAATGCTGGCGACATCCCACTAAGTATCCACGCAGAACCTGAACCGTAATGTATCGCTTTTAGGTAATTAGATGTTGGAATATTCTCCGATGGAGCTGGGTAAGTCAGTGAGTGATTGTAAACATCTGTATCATAACCAACATAATCAACATTACTTAAATCAACCGAATTTGTGTATGTTGCCGAGTGATCAATAGCAGCATTAAAGGCAATAGTAATCTCGCCACGAGCAGGTACAGTCACATTATTTGGAAAGTACCATATACCAGGTCCACAAACCGACACATCACTATAGCTAAGCACACCATCAACATAATCTTTGTTCGAAGCTGTTGAGTTATAAGGATTAACAGCACCAAAACATAGATTATCTAACGACAACTCGTAATCGGTATTGTTATATAATACAACATATCTATCATAAGCATACGATTTTCCATCACTCTCTTTTGTAATACCGCCAAAGTATAGCTCTTTAATAAGAAGCGACCCAGAAACACTCTGCTCGAACTCCATCTCAATAGATGTAGCACCATTCCATGCCTCAGTAACATTAATTCCCGTTTTAGTACCATTAAAGTTAAAAACAGCACCATCAACTGGCGCAACGAATGAAGTAGTTGCCTCGTAAAGCCCTACTGGCACCTTAAACATTGCAATACCGCTTGCATCAGTTGTTACTTCAAAAATATTGCTGCCGTTACTTAATTTTACAACGCGTCCTTCTGTTTCAATACCATCTTCTAATGTTAATTTGATGGCTACATCATAAACTTTGATGTCTTCGTTCTTAGTACATGAAAATAGCCCAAATAGAGCCACCATCACTACTGATAATAATAATTTAGTTCTCATAATTTATTTAATTTGTTAATATATTTTTAAAATTTCAATCTTAACGACAAACCATAATAGAAACGCGGAATGTAACCTGTTCCGTATAGGGATGTCTCTGTTTCGTACCAACTATGCTTCACCTTAGCCATATTATTTAAGAAATTGGTAGTATAAAATGTCATAGAGGCAAAATCACCAAACTCCTTCGTCACACTTAAATTAAACGAAAAATATGGAGTAACAGTCTGCGGCGTCAATGAACGAGTAGTGTTACTCTTTGTTATTAAGTGTGCGAGGTCGTAATAAAGTTCAGTATCGTTATCTTTAGCCCACATTAGAGTCTCTAGATAAGGTATCATCTCGTTCGGATTATCCCACGTTGAGTAGTAATCTGGATAGTGTGCAATATAATTATTGCCTGTATATATATCTCCAATTTCGCCTATCAAATCGGTTGATGTACCTAACACATAACCTCTTGGTGCTCCGCCCTCACGCTCGCTTATACTTTGGCTATAACTAAGTAGTGTACTCTCGAAACGTAGTGAGAAAATCATTCTCACCTCGGGTATGTGTGTAGTAAAGGTAACATTGGTATTAAGCTCTTTGTCGATAGTACCGTTAGCCACCGATGAGCCACCATAGTAGTGACCAATATATTGATAAGGAATACCGCTCTGCATTGTAATTGTCGAGTTCGGGCGTCCTTGAGTCATTCTGTCGCTATACCCTTTATAATAGGTAAAGTTACCATCAACACGTATCGAGGTGCGAAGAGCTTTTATCTTTGCAAAATCTAAAACATACTCAACGCCATACCTATTAACCTCCGAGCCATTATCAGGCATCGATTGACTTAAAAAAGTGTTGTTCTCTTTGTACGATAACTCTTCGCTAGGTAGTACCCCGCTCTTATCACTCACTGTAACAATACCTGTTGTTTGATCAATGCTATACACACGATTATCGCTTGGGATTGAAACATTCTCAAGATGATCCTGTGTAGTTAGTTTATAGCTATATGGATTATACTTGGTTGCTGTGATGTATTGATTCATCGTCTTGCTATGATATAGCGATAAAGAAAATGTATGCCCCTTATATTTAAGTTCACCCCCAATCTCTATCTGATCGCTATATAACCACTCCAGATTACTATTATGAAGTGGATAAACAACATCGGTATAGTAAGCGTAGTACGCCTCACCACGGTCGTTACTTGCAGTAACAAAAGCAAGCCTATCAATATAGTTAGCCGTAGGATAAAGCACCCCAGCAGCAGGAAGTTTAACCGAGCGTCCCCACCCTCCATATATACTTAAACGTGATATGTCACTGTTATTAAATTTACCAACATCATATCTAGCATTAAACCTAGGCGATAGATTCATTGCCGTACCATATTGCGAACCATTAATATGGGTTATATCTGAACGCACACCTGCCGTTAAAGTTAGATAGGTATTATCCTTAACTGTCCATCTTAATTTATCCTCGGCATAGAATGAAAGATTATTCACAAATGGTTGCTCGCTTAAAACAAACTCACGCCAGGTTGGTGCTGTTGCAATATCTTGATAGTAGTTTCCTTGCCCTAGATTTCCACTTAACGAATATTCGCCACCTACTAATATCGAGTTAAAAATATTATCGTTAATATTATGATTATGCTTAGCTCTCAATTTAGCATTATAATTCAACTGCTTCGAGTCGGTATAATTAATCTCGTACCACTGACCAGGACGAATAAGCGTGATAGGCGCATTAGGATCTACATCGTAATACTGACCAACAAAATATCCTGTTTCTAAGGTATGAAGAGCCACTGTTGTAGCTGCACTATTCTCGTTTGTTCGTGTCTCTTGCAAGTTATCTGAATAGCTTAGCGAGGTATCAAAATCAACCACTGATAGCCACTTTAAATTTGGCTGCCAATCAACACCAAAACGAACACGAAGAGCATTATCACTCTGTTTAGTGTATGTACCAGTTAATTGATCGGGGTCAGCTTTCGAATCATATCCCCCAATATTCCCACTCAATCCAGCAGTAAGGGTAACACTATTTAACCTATTAATATAATTTAGCGATGCTCCATTTCTATCGTAAGCGGTGTATGGTGATACAAGATTAGATATAGATCTAGTATGCTCGGCACTAACATTTAAAATACCTGCATTCTCACCCAAAACAAAACCATTACCAAACGAGAACTGCTTAGTATTAGGCTTAATTGTTACCGATACTCTTAAATCGGATTTACCCTTATTTGATGTTACCTTGATAATACCATTCGACAGGTCGCCATACTCAACCGATGCTATACCTGTTACAACCTCAACCGAGCTAATATCCTCTAACGACACATTACGAGTTGATACTCCCATTACTTCGCTAAATGATGAGTTATTACTTAATCGCACACCATCAATCTCGATAGCTGTACCAAACGAGACGTTACCACCACTATTTCCACCACTACGCAAAGCAAAACGTGTATCAGAAGATGCTAAATTATGATCGCCTTGCAACTTACCACCTGGTAAAAGTGATGTAATATCATTTAAGTTAAGCGGTAAAAGATGATCTAGAGCCGTTTTCTCGATGATGTAAGAGGTTGATGATTCGCTTTTCTGCCTTGTGGCATTAATTGTAACCTCGTTTATTTTAAGGGTACGGCGGACAAGAGAGAAATTAATATCCGAAAGTGAACGGCTTACTTCTACACTCTTTGTAGTAGAGACATAACCATCCATCTCTACTTTAAGCGTATATTTACCCTTATCAATACCTTTAATAGAGTAATTACCATTCTTATCTGTTAGAGTCCATAAGCCACTCTCCTCTACCATTACAGTAGCGTACATAGCAGGCTCGCCTTTTTTATTTATCGTTATCTTGCCACTTATTGTGTACCCATCACCTTTAGCATATAAGTTACTAAGAGTGAGCACAAATAGTGATATGATTAATATCGTTGATTTGAACATTGAAAACACACTAAAATTACATACAAAATTACAACAATTTTATATGTTGAGCAATACCCACTATCAATCAAATATTATCGAAAATTATCTAAAATCACCATATGGGCTACCTAAAAATAGGTATAATATACGAATTCACCTATAAAACGTTGCTTTTATAATTAATATTTCATAACTTTGTCAGTTAAACTTGTAAAACAAAGTTATTGATATGGTAGAAAATGTTATTGAATGTGACAAAATCACTCACTACTATGGCGAGCGATTAATATATAAAGATTTGTCATTCAATGTAAAGAAAGGCTCTGTTTTAGGGCTATTAGGAAAGAATGGAACAGGTAAGACTACAATTATTAACATTCTAAATGGTTATCTTAAACCACGAGCTGGCGAGTGTAGGGTTTTTGGTGAAAGTATGACAAATATTCGCTCTGAAACCAAGGCACGTATTGGTTTACTGCTCGAGGGTCATGTTCAGCATAACTATTTTAATGTTGAGCAGATAGAGAAATACTACTCGCATTTTTTCCCTAACTGGAAAAGAGAGTCTTACTACGAGCTACTAAAAAAACTACAAGTAACACGCACTCAAAAACTTAGCACAATGTCGTGCGGTCAGCGTTCGCAGGTCGCATTGGGATTACTATTTGCCCAAGATCCCGACTTATTGATTCTTGATGACTTTTCGATGGGATTAGACCCTGGTTATCGCAGGCTATTTGTTGATTATCTTAAGGAGTATGCAACAGCAGAGGGTAAAACAATATTCTTAACGTCACATATCATACAAGATATGGAGATGCTTATTGACGATTGTATGATACTAGACTACGGCAGAATACTTATCCACAAACCAACAAAAGAGATTATGGAGGGGTTACGAAGATTTACATTTACTTCAGAGAGAGAGATAGTACCTAATAATAGTGATTTATGGAACACCGAACGTGTGGGTAGTGAATGGGAGACCTATTCGTTCTTACCTACCTCGGAGGTTGAGGCTATCTTATCGCAGTATGGTGTTGATAAGGTGTCGGAGAGCCTATTATCATTAGAGGATGGGTTTATTGGTTTAACAGGAAAATATTAAAAATATGATAAAGGCAATATTTTATAAAGAGTGGATAAAGACAGGTAAAATAACTATTGCTCTGGTGGTTATAATGGCGGCATTTATTGTATACACATTTCTAAATACATTACAGATGTTTAGAATGAGCGATATACACGAAGTGTGGACAATGATGGTGACTAAAGATATGGGAATAATACCTTCGTTTATCTATTGGTTTATTCTTGCTTGCGGTATAGCAGTGGCATCCAGTCAATATAGCTCGGAGATGACAAATAAGCGTCTAAAATTAACTCTTCACCTCCCATTATCGGAGATTAAAGTTGTAAATGCAATGTACCTATATGGCGTAGCAGTTATAACTGCTATCTACATACTAGCATACATTAGTTTTGCGGTATTTATGTCGATATATTTCCCTATCGAGCTTATCATAGCTATGATGCTTAAATTAACCCCGTTCGTTCTGGGTGGATATGCAGCATACTTCTTAACAGCTAGCGTTATTGTTGAGCCAATTTGGCGCAGACGAGTAGTGATGACCATAATAACAGTATCACTTCTTTCAATATACATCATACCCGGTGGCTCTATGTCGCACATATATAATTTATGGTTCTTATTGGTATCTGCATTAGCTACAATATGTTGTGCCACATACTCTATCTCGCGCTTTAAAGATGGTGCACAGAGATAATTATTAACCCATAATATACCGTATAACACAAAAAATATGAAACATCAAAATAGATTACTGGTTGTAATAACTCTTCTTGCCGTTATGGTAGGAGCATGGTATATACCATCGTTTGTAAGAAAAGCAACCAACGATTATCAAAGATTCCCGCTAGTATATTACAGTTCTGTTCTAAAAGAGCTAGCAATACTAGATTTTGCAGATAAGAAATACCCAATGACAACTATTTCGGGAGGTAAATACACCGAAACACAGGCCGATTCGCTTATCCCTATGTTCTTCTATCGTCAGCTACTTCAAGATGGACGTATGCCCGACTCGATACGTGGCATAGAGATGACAATGCGCAATATACGTAGCAAAACAACAATGTATAAATTTACCCCTAACATGGTAGATGCCCCTTTGTTAGGGCTATATATTATGCTCGAAACTATGCCACTGCGTGGTGGGCTAACTATGCCAACAGACTTTTTTAGAATTAAGAACCGTATCGAATTTATCGAGGCTAGCACCAATAAAGTAAACCAAAAGAAGAGCGATATATTCAATAATGAACTACTGAAACGTGGCTACAAATTCCCTACTCAGTGGGCGGCAGGTAATCCAAGCGTAAGAAAGCCGTATGATGATGGTTATTTCTGCCTTGATAGTAACAATAAACTATTTCACGTAAAGATGGTTAATGGCAGACCATATATACGTGATTGTAAAATACCTGAGAATATAGATATTGCCTATTTCTCGTCTGAAACACCTTCGGATAAACGCTTCTACGGGGTTCTTCATACTAGTAATGGCGAGATGTACCTGCTAGGCGACAAATACAAACTTCAAAAGCTTGATATTCCAAACATAGACCTTACTAGTGATCAAGTAAATATAATGGGTAATATGTTCTATTGGAATGTATCAGTTACAACACCAAAGGGCAAATATACCTATGCTCTTGATGCAAATACCTTAGAGCAGGTTGATAAATATTTCATTGCTAAAGAATACAGCACTTGGGATAAGTTATCTCCATACCTATTCCCTGTACGTATTTCATTCGAGTCGAGCAATAACGACTACATATACCCACGTTTTATATTAGGAAACTATTGGGCATTTATCATCTCACTGGTGCTAGCTATTCTTTTCTCATTACGAGTAAAGAACGCTACTCGTTGCGAAATGATATTCCGCTTTTTAGTTATCATATCAACAGGAATAATTGGAGCTCTTGTGGTAAATATCCTACCACGCTTCAGACAAAAGATTAACAATTAAAAATTTATACAAGTTATGAAAAGGTTATTATTTTTGGCAGTAGCACTTATTGCCATTACAGCATGTGGTTCAACAAACAAAAAAGAGGAGGCTAAAAAGTCTAACGGGACTGATAATAGCATTGTTGCTACTAAAGCTACAAAAGTATTCACACTAGAGAATCTATTATCAGAGGGAGAGAAACTAGTAGATAAAACTGTTACAGTTACTGGTCGTGCTACACATATTTGTAAGCACTCAGGCCGTCGTGCATTTATAGCAGGAACAGATCCAAAGACAACATTACGTGTCGAGGCTAAGGGAGAAATCGGAGGTTTCAATCGTGAACTTATAGGCGAGGCTCTAAATATTACAGGTAAACTTCGCGAGCGCAGATTAACAAAAGAGTATATCAAGCAACACGAAGATAAAGTACGTGAACAAAAAGCTGGGGGCGAAGATGAAGAGGGCTGCGAGTCGGAGCTTAAAAATATCGAAAGTATGCGTGAGTGGATGAAAGCCAATGGTAAAGACTACTACGTTATCTACTTTATGGATGGCGAATCATACGAAATTGTTGAGTAATGAATAAGCAGGTAATTATTAAGTGGCTTAGAATCATACACCGTGATTTAGGCTACCTTATGGTAGGTATCACCATTATATATGGAATTTCGGGCATTATTCTTAATCATATGGGCGAGTATAATCCTGCCTTTAAGACTGTTGAGGGCGTTCTTAACCTATCACCTAAACTGAGTAACGACCAACTAAAAGTGGAGTGCGAAAAAGCAGGATTACCAAACATTAAAGGAACACAAACAATCGATTCGGAGCACGAGCAGATATATCTTGATGGTGGTATAGCCGTATATAACACACAGACAGGGCTTTTTGATTACGAAACACACAAAAAGCGTCATTTCACCTATTGGATTAATCAGTTGCACTACAACAAACTTGGTAATTGGAGCATAATGGCCGATATATTTGCAGGCTCATTAATATTTTTTGCTATATCTGGTCTATTCCTAGTTAGGGGCAAGCGAGGGTTAGCAGGCAGAGGCAAGTGGTATCTATTAGCTGGCTTAGCAATTCCAATAATATATATTCTGCTATCATAATAATCGAAGAGGATAACCCAATAGAACATCTAACACCCTATTTTGTAGGGCAACTCGCAATCCTCAACGTACCGATGTACGCCTACGGTTACTCGCAAGAGTAATGCACCACAGCTAACGCACT
>CAYJHM010000064.1:0-10325 GCA_964369935.1 uncultured Rikenellaceae bacterium | reverse complement strand
AGCTGGTTTTTAGTGTTATTTTGCTGTTTGTAACCCTTAAAGAATAATACCCATAACTGTTTGTCTTACCCGCATATTCACCATCTACCATTAAATTTGCTCCCACAATTGTTTCGCCGCTTACCTCGTCACGTACAATGCCTGAAAGAGTTCTTATCTCTTGACCAAAGGTTGTAGTTGCCGCTATAATAGATATTGCTATTAGTAAAATTATCTTATTTCTCATATTAGTCTAATGATATATCGTAATTAAAAGTATTATATCCTGCAAATATACCCAGGCCATTTTTTACATTCGAGTAAACATAAACAGGCGAACTAAAGATTGGGAATCCCGAATCATCATTACTTAGCTCGGTATGTTTTGTTGCAGATTTGATATGTTTATGATACTCATCTGATGGTGTAATTACCCTCATTATAACCTATGTAATAGGTATATCTATTGGACTTTGCCAATGAAACTCTGGAAAGCTTATGCTACTCTGTCTGTAAGCAGAGGTGATAAACGAAATACTCAAGGGTAGAGCATTAGATAGATTCTCACTAGCTACTCGTATAGCCTTTGGGTAGTATAATCTGTTTCCTGAAATGGTAGGCTTATGAGTCTCCATATTTAGGTTAAACGAATCGATAAATCCGTTGTTGCTATAATATGAAGTGGTTAGGGGATCACTTTCGAATACTATATCGTTAGCCTCGTCTTTATACTCGTATAGTGCTGTGCACTTTATCCATAATGCACGGCTGTTCTCTTTTTTTATTACCTCATTTAGCTGCATTGTAATAAATAGAGGGTCATCTTCTGCAAAATCGGCATCATTTAGTAATGTGCTACCCAAATATTCAACGCTTACCGACTGCGCACAGTTTGGTACATAGGTTTCGGCCTCAATGTCCCCATTAGGGCTACCATTAGGTATAATAATTTTATATTTACTACCTGCTTTTGGTCTATGGTTAAAGCTTGCATATCCATTTCCAACGCTTACCTTATCAATAAATATATCATCTTCGTATAGGTGTACTTCATAGTTATCATTAACATCTATCTCATAACTATCATCATCTACTCTTTGGCTCCAATGAAGATTTAGGTGTATATTCTCTTGAGGTGAAATAAGCGAGTTAATAACCATCTGTTTAGTATGCGGTATCTCTTCTAGTTCATAATCGAACTCGCATGATGTATAACCAATTGCCATACAAAGTAAGGCTATAAAATATCTATTTTTCATTATTTACAATATTTACACTGTTAAACGGTGAGAAGATATTACCATATATATTCCATCCATTGCTACCCGACTTGCTGCCTAAAGATGTGGTTAGATTAATTGTCTGTGATGGTAGGTTTATAACTCCAATAGATACAAAACTGCTCTTTGTTGCCATCTCGAGATGCTGTAACGACGAACAGTTACCTATAAAATTACTTTGTAAGATTTTAACATTATCAATAGTAAGGGTATTAAGAGAACTGCAATAATCAAAAGCAGAATCTCCTATCTCTATGGCCGAAGGCAAACTAATATCTACTAATGCGCCGCACAGCCTAAAAGCCCTGTCTCCAACAATTGTTAATTTTGGCATATTAATCCTTTGCAGTTCGGAACAAGACAAGAAAGCGCCTTTCTCTATGACCTCAACATTAGGGAAATCTGCTTCGGTAATCATCGAGCCATCAAATGCTAGTTGCTTGACCAATTTAACATTCCTAAAATTAACCGATTGAAGATTGTAACATAAGACAAATGCTTGAGTTCCAATTTCCTCTACCATGGGCATATCAATTCCGTACAGGTGAGTTTGATTAAATGCTGCAACACCTATCTTCTTTACTTTTGGGGCATATATATAGTTAGGGCACCTGCTAGAGGTATAAAAAGCACCGTCTGGAATTGATTTTAAATTGATAAACTTGACCGATTTTCGAGATAAATAATGTGCATCACTTAACGATTCTATTGTAATAAACTCGTCTCTAATTATTAACACCTCATCTTGAGGGATATTTGCATCATTTAGCTCTGAGAGCAGATAGCTATTCTCATACTGCCAAACATCTAAAATAACATCTTCACCGTTGGGGTAACTAAAACAGATGGTTCCTTTACGATCTCCCGCCGCAGGCTTCGCCTCTGCCGTTATGGTGATACTGCCATTCATATTACCTTCGTGCTTCGATATGCTAAGCCAGCTATCATTAGTAGTTGCACTCCACGATGTATTTGAATATATCTCTAGAGTGGAACTACCACCCTCGCAGCTAAAACCCTCCTCATAATACTCTAAGTGTACGGTGTCACGTGCTGCTGCCTGACTAATTAATATTTCACTAACCTTATCCTCGCACTTAACTGTGAATGATGCACTACGTTCACGTTGCTCTAAATTCTTATCTGCCTTAATAGTAACACTCATACTTCCCATACCCTTTGATGGCGATATCGTTACCCACGCCCCAGCATCGTCGCTCTTAATCTCCCAATTGCCATTACTTGTAACATAAACCAAGTCGTACATTTGATCTGCCTCTAAAGCTAGCTTATTACTTGATGTGCTCAAGCTCCTTTCAGGCATCTCATACTCCTCGCATGAATAAAGAGCACATATTACAATCAATAAAAAACAATAAATTGCCTTTCTCATAAATTTCTAAAAATAGTTTTGTTTGCGTAAAAAAATGGGAGCTTTTAAGCTCCCATCATTTTTTTTATCTAATATCGAATTAGATTACACCTTGCTCAAGCATAGCTTGTGCAACTTTCATAAATCCAGCAATGTTAGCACCGTTTACATAGTTGATGTAACCATTCTCCTCTGTACCATACTCAACACAAGCAGCGTGGATGTTAGACATAATCTCTTTTAGCTTAGCATCAACCTCAGCCTCGCTCCAGCTAATGTGAGCAGCATTTTGAGTCATCTCAAGACCTGAAGTAGCAACACCACCAGCGTTTACTGCCTTACCAGGACCGAACATTATCTTAGCATCGTAGAATGTCTTGATAGCCTCAGGAGTACAACCCATGTTTGAAGCCTCAGCAACACATGTAGTACCGTTAGCTAATAACTCCTTAGCGTCATCACCGTTTAGCTCGTTCTGGAACGCACAAGGGATAGCGATATCACACTTAACACTCCAAGCTTTCTTACCAGCAGTGAAAGTAGCAAGACCAGCGAACTTATCAGCAAATGGAGAAACGATATTTTGGTTTGAAGCACGTAAATCTAGAAGATAATCAATCATCTCGTTAGTCATACCAGCAGGGATATGAACAACACCATCAGGACCAGATACAGCAACAACTTTAGCTCCTAGCTCAGTAGCTTTTTGAGCAGCTCCCCAAGCAACGTTACCGAAACCTGAAACAGCGATAGTCTTACCTACTAGTGATTGACCAGCTTTAGCTAACATATGATCAACAAAGTAAAGAGCACCATAACCAGTTGCCTCAGGACGAATCTTAGAACCTCCCCAAGTAGCACCTTTACCAGTTAAAACTCCTGTGTTATACTCACGAGCTAACTTCTTGTACATACCGTACATGTAACCAATCTCACGACCACCAACACCTACGTCACCTGCAGGAACATCAGTATCTTTGCCGATATTGTTCCATAGCTCTAGCATAAATGCTTGACAGAAACGCATAACCTCAGCATCTGACTTACCTGTTGGGTTGAAATCAGAACCTCCTTTACCACCACCCATAGGTAGAGTAGTAAGAGCGTTTTTGAAAATCTGCTCGAAACCTAAGAATTTAAGCATTGATAGGTTTACAGCTGGGTGGAAACGTAGACCACCTTTATAAGGACCGATAGCTGAGCTAAACTGAACACGGTATCCTAAGTTAGTGTTTACCTCACCGTTATCATCTACCCAAGTAACTTTGAATGTGAAAATTCTATCAGGCTCAACAAGTCTTTCAACAATCTTTGCCTTCTCAAACTCAGGGTGTTGGTTGTAGATAGGCTCAACCGACTCCAACACTTCGTGTACTGCTTGTAAGTACTCATTCTCACCTGGATGCTTAGCCTCTAGGTGCTGCATTAATTTCTCTACGTTCATTTGTTTAAATTTTATATCTATTAAAATAGTAATTATTGTGCTTAGTAAACTAACACGCGTCAAAGTTATGAAAAAATTATATTTCCGCAACCTTTTTTTATTATTTTTTTTGAAAAAAATTCATTATCATCCCATTAACTATATCTAAGGGTGATTTTGCTGAAAATTATTGCATAAAAAAAGTGCCCTATAAGGCACTTTTTTTTATCCTAAGTAAGTTTTTAGTAATTTGCTGCGAGAGGTGCTACGTAAGCGACGAACAGCCTTCTCTTTTATCTGCCTAACCCTCTCTCTTGTTAAGCCAAACTGATCTCCTATCTCTTCAAGGGTCATCTCAGTGCACCCTATTCCAAAGAAATACTTAATAATATCGCGCTCTCTTTCAGATAGGGTAGCTAGTGCACGCTCTACCTCGGTGGTAAGCGACTCGTTAATTAATAATCTATCTGCGTTAGGCGAATCACTATTAACAAGTACATCGAGAAGATTATTATCCTCACCTTCAGCAAAAGGGGCATCAACAGAAACGTGACGGCCTGATACCCTCATAGTATCGGCAACCTTATCGCTAGGTAAATCTAACTCTCTAGCTAGCTCCTCTGGCGATGGAGTACGCTCGTGCTCCTGCTCGAAATGAGCTAGTGCCTTGTTAATTTTATTTAGCGAGCCTACCTGATTTAAAGGTAAGCGAACAATACGCGACTGCTCAGCTAATGCCTGTAGGATAGATTGTCTAATCCACCATACAGCATAAGATATAAATTTAAAACCTCGTGTTTCATCAAATTTCTCGGCCGCTCTTATAAGCCCTAAGTTTCCTTCATTAATTAGGTCTGGTAAGCTTAATCCCTGATTTTGGTACTGCTTGGCTACTGAAACAACAAAACGAAGGTTCGCTTTTGTTAGTTTATATAATGCCTCTTGATCACCCTTACGGATACGCTGTGCTAATTCTACCTCCTCTTCAACAGATATAAGTTCTTCGCGTCCAATCTCTTGAAGATATTTATCAAGTGATGCACTCTCTCTGTTGGTAATTGATTTTGTAATCTTTAATTGTCTCATAAATACTATTGTGTAGTAAAATTTAGTAACATTGGTTATAACTATAACCAGCCCCCATACATATAATACGTTTTTTGTGCCCCTAATGTTTCACTAACACTAAAAATTTCTCTTTTTTTTAAAATATCACACTAATTTAGGATTTAATCCCAAATTTTTCTTTAATTTCATCAACCATATCTAGTTTCTCCCATGCGAAGAAATCGACCTCTTTCTCAATACTTTTACCATCTTCTACAGTGCGTACAACAGCCCTATAAGGATCACGGCTAAAGTGTCCATATGCAGCAGTAGCTTCAAAAATAGGGTATTTAAGCCCGTAACGCTCGATAATACGGCTAGGCCTTAAATCAAACAGCTCAACAATTATCTTAGCAATTTCCCCATCGCTAATATCTAACTTCGAAGTGCCATAGGTATTTACATATACACTTAGTGGTTGTGCAATACCGATAGCATAAGCAACTTGAACTAATATTTCGTCTGCTATACCTGCGGCAACCATATTTTTTGCCATATGACGAGCAGCATAAGCCGCCGAGCGATCAACCTTAGAGCTATCCTTGCCCGAGAATGCGCCACCACCGTGAGCACCCTTACCACCATAAGTATCAACGATGATTTTTCTTCCAGTTAATCCTGTATCGCCGTGAGGTCCACCAATAATAAATTTCCCTGTTGGATTCACGTGTAGTATATAGTTATCATCTAACAATGATAGTAAAAATGTATTATTATTTGCCTCTAATGCCACTTTTACTGCTGGTATTAATATATTTTTAACATCCTCACGTATCTTATCCTGCATCATTTTCTCTGCTTGAAGAGTGTTTATCTCTTGATTCGGAGTGATAAACTCGTCGTGCTGAGTTGATACTAATATAGTATGTACCCTAATAGGTCTGTTATCATCGCTGTACTCAATTGTTACCTGCGATTTCGAATCAGGACGTAGATATAGCATATCCTTACCTTCGCGACGAATATCAGCTAATACTTTCAGTATATAGTGTGAAAGCATCAATGACGCAGGCATCAGTTCGCGTGTTTCGTTACAAGCATATCCAAACATTATACCTTGATCGCCAGCTCCTTGCTCATCCTTTTCGGCACGTTCAACCCCTTGATTAATATCAGCTGATTGTTCGTGTATTGTAGACATAACACCGCACGATTTGCTATCAAACATATAGTCGCTCTTTGTGTAGCCTATACGCTCGATTACACCACGCACAACAGATTGTATATCAACATATGTGTTCGATTTTACCTCTCCATTAACCACTACTAGCCCCGTTGTACATAGTGTTTCGCAGGCTACTTTAGAGTTAGGATCGTTCATTAAAAATTGGTCAAGTATAGCATCAGAAATTTGATCTGATACTTTATCTGGGTGTCCTTCTGAGACTGATTCTGAAGTAAATAAATAGCTCATATTTCAATTATTGTAGTTAAAGTAAATTTTAAACGATTATAGGTAGTAAAATATTGTCATATCTCAAAAAAAATAGAATACGACACTGAAGTAATTTAGAAAGGATATCCAATACCAACGTGAATAGCGGTATTATCGAGGCTGAAATCTTTTATTACCCAACGTTCTCCGATAGGACGATTAGGGTCGAGCACCTGAACACCCCAATCAAGCCTAATAACAAAAAAATCGAAGTCAAGACGGAATCCTAATCCAGTATTGAATCCAAGCTCGTTATAGAATGAGTTGATATCAAATCCTCCAACTTTCCCATCCTCTTTGCCGTAGCTATCCCATATATTACCTAGGTCGAAGAAAAGAGCACCTTTTAATATATCATATATAGGGAATCGTAATTCAAGATTAGTCTCTAATTTAATATCTCCAAGTCGGTAATCATTGTAAACATCACTGCTCTCGTCGGCCGAGCCTGGTCCAAGAGCTCGTATCTGCCAACCACGCATACTGTTTCCTCCTCCTGCATAGTATCGCTTACTTGAAGGCATAACCGAGGCATTACCATAACTTCTACCGTATGCACCCCATAATCTATATGCTAGCTCTAAATTGCTTGATAGCTTTGTTGAGTAGTTGAAAATTAAGTCGCCACGGATAAATTGAGAGTATGGTACACCAAATAATTTGTACTTGTAGCCACTTGTAGCATCGGTATCGAGCTCTGCTTTAAATATGTCGCTAGCAAGATATAATAAGTTTCCACTAGTCTCTAGGTTTCCTCTTACAATTATCTTGTTGTACTCTTTAGATTGATTGTTATATATGATAGAGAAGGTTGAGCCAGCTACAATCTGCGATTCGTAACTCTCTAAAAGGAATGGATTGGTTGAACCTCCAAGGCTAGAGTTAATTCGATCAAAGAATGTTGGGTCAATCCTAGGTACATCAATCAAACTGAAGCTCACAGGGCGATACGAGTATGCCCATTTGCGACTATTCCAGTTATATCCAAATGCAATAGTTGAAGTGGTTCGGTCATAATCGGGGCGTCGCTGAGATAGGAAGATAGCCTCTATCTCGGTAGATATATTATTTAGCGAGCGTAACGAATTCCATCCAAACGGTGAAAGTAATCGTGGCAGTAGTAGTGATACCGAGCCCCCAAGCTCCCACGAATCTTCGCTCTCTCCTCTTGTGATAAAGTCGTAACCCGCATTTGCAGATAAATTAAGTGTTTCGCCCCCACGGAATATATTTTTATTTGAATAACCAAAAGCTAGCGAGAAACCCGAGAAGTTTGCGCTGGTTGATAACTCTAGCTCTACATTGAAGTCGTGCTGAAGATTTTGAACCGTTTGAATATCACAATCAAGTATCCCGTACTCTTGAAACTCCACGGAGTCTGCACGCTCGTTTAAGCTCATCACTACATTACGATAGAGTGGGATAGTGTTTATCCTATTCCTGCTCTCCATAATCTCGCTTTTACTGTATAGTTGATTAGGTGTAATGGTAATCAGCTCGGATAGAAATTTAGGCTTAACAGCATTAATCGAAGAGGGGTAGTTATATGTAATCGAATCAATCACATAATTGGTGATTGTTGCCCCTCTACTATTAAGGTAGCTATAACTGGTGCTAGTTGGGCGCACGTTAATATTTCCTAATCGATAGCGTCGGTGATCTACCCTCGCCCTATCCACAACACGTTGATTAATATTTATTGTTACATCGGCAGTCGAGCCCATAGTATCAACTTGATAATCTATACTACTAACTGTGAAGTGATAAAATCCATCATCTTGCAGTTCGTTTGTTAGTCGCAAACGTTCTTCTGTAAGGAGTGATCTTTTAAGAATCATCCCTTTATCAATTAAACTCGACGAGCTTTCATATAATACGTACGGCATAACAGTTGAATCGGCAAAGTTATAGCTGTACGATGAGATATAATAGGGTGCACCGGCATTAATATGGTAATGTACCGTAGCCTTTCGGCCTTTGTAAGTTACACTATCGGTAACAATTGAGTTATAGAACCCCTCCGACTCCATATATAGTTTAAGGTTACGACGTGCCATCTCGTTAGCTACCGAATCATACATAATAGGTGCTTTACCTATCTTACGTAACACCTCGTTACCCCACGAATCGCTCTCAGGGTTTGCTAGCTGGTATATACGCAGAGCAAGATTGTAGCCAAACAGATTACTGTTAGGTATTTGATTAACGGGAATATACTCCTTAATTGTACTACGGTGAATCTGCAATGAGCGTTTAAGTGTGTCGGGATAATTAACAGTTAGCTCGTTATCGTGCAGCAAAAAACCACCCTCAGGCAGGCGCTTTGTTACACCACACGCCGTGAGAGTTAAGATAATAAGAAACATATAGATTAGACCTCTTACCACTATGCTAGAATCGTAATTTTATTTTATAAGTGCAAAGATAGTGTTTTTTTAGATGAATTCAGCAACTATTCAAAAAAAATTATCTCAAATTGTATTTTTGGTCTCTTAAACGAGGGGTAAAACCTGCCTCTTTGATGATTTGCTCCATCTCTTCTCTGTTGAGCCTAAACCCTGCTCCAGCAGAAGAGACAACATTCTCCTCTATCATTATAGAACCTAGGTCATTAGCTCCGCAATGGAGCGATAATTGACCAGTCTCTACACCCATAGTAAGCCACGATGCTTGTATATTTGGAATATTATCTAGTACTATTCTACTAATAGCAATCAATCGTAAGTACTCAATCATATCAAGATTTGTAGATACTCCCTTCGCCTCTAATTGAGTCCCTTTAGACCAGAATATCCAAGGAATAAACGCCAGAAACCCATAACTATTCTGTGGTTTAGTGCTCTGTAAATTGCGTAGCTTAAATAGATGTTCAATTCTGTGTCTAGGCTCTTCAATATGGCCATACATCATAGTTGCCGAGGTGGCAAGATTAAGTTTATGAGCCTCTGCCATCACCTCTAGCCACTGGGAAGCGCTACATTTGGCGGGAGAGATTGTATTACGGATATTATCATCTAATATCTCAGCACCAGCACCAGGGAACGAGCTAAGACCTGCATCGATTAGTCTGGTTAGTGTTTCATTAATAGAGATACCGCTAATTTTTGAGATATAGAACACTTCAGGTGGGCCTAAAGCGTGTAGTTTAATTGTAGGGAAACTATTTTTTAGCTCTTTAAATAGCTGCTCGTAATAGTTGATATTAGGGTGCATCCCCCCTTGTAGAAGGAGCTGGTCGCCCCCTAACGAAAGTGTCTCCTCGATTTTTCGATTATACTCGTCAAGCGTGGTGATAAATGCCCTATCTCGTTGGTGAGGTTTACAGTGAAAATTACAAAATCTACAACCTGACACACATACATTGGTTATATTAACATTCCTATCTATCTGCCAGGTAACAATATTGTCGTTGCCCTTAATTGCTACTCTACGAGAGTGTGCTAACGAACATAACTCAGCAGTTGGAGCTTCGTTATACAGCGCAATAGCCTCCTCAAAAGAGATTGAGCCACCAGCAGTAAGTTTATTGTCGATTTTATCAATAATCACGTTAAATACATTAATATTATGAGACCGTTACAAAAAACATTTATAGTTTTATTTAAAGACGTAAACTTCGTTATCAAAAAACTCTTTGACTAAAGTTTTGCGAATTGCCTAAACAAAAAAAGGTGCACTTATGTGCACCTTTTTTTACTCCTCAGAGATTGCCTCTGTTGGACATATTCC
>CAYJHM010000063.1:0-10397 GCA_964369935.1 uncultured Rikenellaceae bacterium | reverse complement strand
GCAGCACATAAATCAAGCACCTTGATAGGTCTATCAAAGTCTTTAAGTATCTCTCTAACAAATAGCTGCTCGATAAACATAGAACTCGCCTCCTGAACATAAAATGCCCCAGAGTGAAAGAGTGGGTTAATAGTAAAATTATCTCTCTCATCAAGTGCCCAACCACGCTCGCACCAAGCAATAGGCGCACCAACGTAGTTATGTGGATATGGCTTATATGTATTCTCTCGTATAAAGGTACGTACAGGCCTAGAAATTGAATCGATAAAACTATCAATCTCTTGTGCAGGTATAACCTCAGATAGAAGAGCTATAAAATCTTTATTCATTACTCGAATTTTGCGATAATAATTCAATTAAACTATCTACAAACTCACGTGTGTTGCTTAACCTAGGAACCTTATTCTGCCCACCTGTTTTACCTCTCTTATACATCCACTCTAGGAATGTACCACTAGGCGCTACTATTATATCGGGTGGTAATAAAGTTGTGTTATTATCTCGTTTAGCCTCGTAATCAGAATTCACACGTTGTAGATGCTTATCGAGAGTGTTTGCAAAGAGTTGAAAATCAGCTGGAGCCTCGTGAAACTCAATAATCCACTGGTGCGCCCCTTTACTTCCCTTATCCATATACTTAGGGGCGGCTGTGTATTCGCTAACACTACACTTGGCAATCTTACACGCTTCGGCAATAGCACCATCTGTGTTGTCGATAATTAACTCTTCGCCAAAGGCATTGATATATAACGAAGTGCGGCCAGTAATCTTTATTCGGTAAGGTACAATCGAGGTGAATGTCACCGTATCGCCAACCATATACCTCCATAGCCCCCCTCTAGTAGAGATTATAATAGCATAATTTACCCCCGTCCTAACGCCCTCAAGCGGAACAGCCCTTTCTGGGTGGTTAATATCCTGCATAGCTAAAAACTCGAAGTAGACACCTAAATCAAGCATCAAGAGCATATCATCTCGCTCTTTATCGTCTTGCAAAGCAAAGAACCCCTCCGAAGCATTATAACTCTCAATATACTTCATTGGCACGCCCATTATTCGATTAAACTCTTCACGGTAAGGTGTAAAATTCACCCCGCCATGCATAAACACCTCCATATTTGGCCAAACTTCACCTATCGTACTCTTACCAGTATAATCTAACACTTTATTTAGCATTACTAGATTCCATGAAGGCACTCCTGCTATCGAGGTGATATTTTTACCTACACAACTACGACAAATTGCCTCGACTTTATCATTAAAATTGGCAATGAGAGCAACTTTTTTTGATGGTAGACGCTTAATAGAGGAGTACATAGGTGCATTATGTAACATAATAGCCGACAAATCACCATAACGACTACCGCTAGACGATAACTCATCTATCGAGTGACTACCACCTAAAGTTAGCGGATTTCCCTCCATCATATTAAGATTCTTATAATTATGGTATAGCATAGCCACAACATCCTTAAATCCCCTATAATGACAATTATCGAGATGCCACTTAGGCACGGGTATATATTTACTTTTCGAGGCGGTTGTCCCCGAAGATTTAGCGTACCATTTAATTTGCTCGGTAGTAAGAATACCCCTCTCGCCTCGTCTATGAGCCTCAATATGTGGCATTAAATCGTTATATTCCACAATCGGCAACTTTGAACTAAAGAGCGTATAGTTATCACTTGTATCAATACCGTATCCTTTACCATAAGATGTTTGCGACGACAGATTAATAAGCGATTCGAGAACCTCTTGTTGTGCTTTGTGAGGATTTATCTTGAATCTCTCAATCTCCTTTATCCTCGAGGATGTCGCACTTCGTATGATTGTATCAATTACTCCCATAAATATTTTTTTACTAAATTAATCAATGTATGATAATTCAATGACTTGTAGTTACTAAGTTTAAAATTTCAAATAGAACTCTTTTGTTAATTCTCTATATTTTTGTGTGTATATTCCCCTTTGTGCTGTTTCGATTATAAGCTCCTCAGTTTGAAACTCACGCTTATCTTTAGCAAATTGCAACATCACACGCTTTATGCCCTTATTCGACGTACCCCTTATATCCATACGCTTAAAACAGAACAGATTATGCTTTACCCCCTCAACAATAAATAAATTAGCCTCAACATAAGGAAGTATAATCGAAAAAATCCCACTATCACTTAACAAACGTGATACCGAACTAGATAATATATCATACGGTAAAGTGTCCGAGTGTCGTGCAATAGTACGCCCTTGATGTGGCGATTTTAATGAATCGACAAAATAGGGTGGATTAGATAGAATATAATCGTATCTGTAGTTAGGCTGAAAATTTATAATATCGCAATTATGTATGGCTACCCTATCACCCCACGATGATTGAACAACATTACTAGCGGCTTGTTGTGCAGCTAGCGAATCTATCTCAACCCCCTCTATTATACTGTTTACCGTTCGTTGGGCTGCCATAATAGATATTAAGCCTGTACCACACCCTATATCCAGAATGCGACCATCGCCAACAGCACCCCATGCCCCTAATAGAACACCATCGGTGCCCACCTTCATAGCGCAATGCTCTTGGTTTATAGTAAATTGTTTGAACTTAAAATAACTATTCATACATCTATATTATATCCTTGTAAATTCCCTATTAACACCTGCACCAAATAGCGCAAAATCGTATTTCACAGGGTCATTTGTATCATATTTACGCAGCTCGTTTGTTATCTCTTCAACACTTCGCCAATCGTTCTGTTTACGCTGAAGAAGCCCCAAAGCCCTACCTATATTTGCCGAATGAACATCAAGCGGTAAATATAGTGCCGAAGAGGGAATAGTTCCCCATAACCCAAAATCTACACCTCTATCATCTCTACGTACCATCCAACGAAGATACATATTGAGCCTCTTACAAGCCGCCCCCGTTAAGATTGACGATAGATGCTTTTCGCTACGTTTAGGGTGAGCAAGCGAAAAGAAAATAGCCCTAAAACTATTTATCACTACTCGTATATCTTGACAAGAGGCATATTCACGTTCAAAAAAACCACCAATCCCCCCCTCATTCTGATAGAGATTGCGAAGCGAGAGGATAAAGGTGTGAAAATCCTCACTGTTAAAAGTTCGATGAACAAACCCCTCAAACTGCGCCTGCTCAATTGGCGATGAGTCCATAATAAACCTATATGGCTCGCCCCCCATCATATCAATCATACGATTAGAACTACGCAAAATAGATTTCCTATTACCCCAAGCAATTGTAGCTGCTAGGAAACCTGCTATCTCAATATCCTCTTTCTCAGTAAAAAGATGTGGGATAGAGATAGGGTCACTCTCGATAAATGATATATTATTATACCTATCAGCTAAATGCTCTAAAGTATCTAAACGTTCTTCAAATGTCATAACTAAGCCCCCTTTAACTCGCCATCAACAAGATGAATCACCCTATCGCACTGGTGAGCTACTGCTGTATCGTGTGTTACTAATATTATTGTTACCCCCCTGCTGTCTCGCAAATTAATTAGAGCACTATATAACTCATCTCGCGATGCGCTATCAAGGTTACCCGTAGGTTCGTCGGCTAAGATTACCGCAGGGTTATTTATCATTGCACGTGCAACAGCTACCCTTTGTGCCTCGCCCCCTGATAGTTGTGAGGGTTTATGCTCAGCCCTATCACTCAATGCTAAAGTACTAAGTAACTCTAAGGCGGCCTTTTGACTATCACTACGACTTCGCCCTTGAATAAGAGCTGGTAACATAACATTCTCGAGAGCTGTAAACTCGGGCAGAAGGTTATGAAACTGGAATACGAACCCAACTCTTTCGTTACGGAAACAAGCTAGCTTATCCCCTGATAATCCACTTATATTAGTGTCATCAACCACAACATCGCCATCAGACGGCGTATCAAGAGTACCTATTATATGTAATAGTGTGCTCTTACCTGCCCCACTAGGACCTACAATAGCAAGAATTTCGCCTTTAGCAACACTCATAGTAATACCTTTGAGTATCTGTAAATCGCCAAAACTCTTTGTTATATTTGTTAGCTTAATCATAGCTAGAGGTTAATCAACTGGTTCGTTCACTTTAATATCTGAAGCCGACTGATCACCACCCCACGTATCTTTCGAGTAGTACGGAAGAGGGTTAGAGGTAATTTTCAAGTAGTTAGCACGACTTTTAAAAATATCAATTGCCGAATATATGGCATATCGTAAAGAGATTGGGCTAGCCATATCTTTACCTGCTATATCATAAGCAGTACCGTGAGCGGGACTTGTACGTACAACCGAAAGACCTGCGGTAAAATTAACCCCCTCATCGCCAGCTAATGCTTTAAATGGTATCATACCCTGATCGTGATACATAGCCAAAACAGCATCATATCTCTTGTAGCTATCGCCCATAAAGAATCCATCTGCTGCAAAAGGACCAAACACATCAACCCCCTCGGTACGTGCACGCTCTAAGGTTGGTATAATTATAGTACTCTCCTCTTTTCCAATTAGATTATCGTCACCCGCATGTGGGTTTAGACTCAATACAGCTATCTTAGGATTTGTGATAGTAAAATCTTTAATTAACGACTCGTTTATCATCATTAATTTACTAAAAATAGCCTCCTCAGTAACTCTGCTTGCTGCCTCGCTAATAGACTCGTGATTGCTCACCAACCCTACCCTTAAATTCTCGCTAATCATAAACATCAGCTGATTAGACTCGAACTTCTCAGCAAAATATTCGGTGTGACCCTTAAAATTAAATGTCTCTGATTGAACATTTGCCTTATTTATCGGAGCTGTTACTATCACATCAATTAAACCAGCTTTTAAATCGGCACTTGCACGACTAAGAGCCTCGATTGCATACCTCCCTGCCTCGGGAGTAGATAATCCCATATCTATCTTTACACTATCATCGCAACAGTTTATAAGATTAGGTTGCTTATACGACAAATTGTTTGCCGATGTGGTGATATTAAAATTTACACCGCTTAAAGCTGGATTGCTCTTCTTGTAGTAACCTGCAACTTTACTACTACCATATACCACAGGTACGCATATTTCGTATATATGTGAATCAAGTAGTGTTTTTAAAATTATTTCGTAGTTTATTCCATTAATATCGCCGTGAGTGATACCCACTTTTATTTTTTCTGCCATTGCACTAAAATTTATCTAATTTAATTGAGTTATACTCTGTTATTATATCCTTAAAAATATCATTCACACTCTCTATCTTACTAACAGAGCGTGCCACTTGACCTATCTCAACAAAACCCTCTGATATATCACCTTCGAATATTGCCCTGCGAGCCCTACCAACACCTACAAGCTCTTTAAGCTGCTCGGCACTAGCCCCTGACAATTCGAGGCTATTAATTTTATTGTAAATATCATTTTTAACCATTCTCACAGCCCCTATCTGCTTAAGTGTAAGCATTGTTTGCCCCTCCTCAAGAGACAATAGGCTACTTTTGAACAATTCGTTTGCCGACGACTCGATAGATAAGGCAAATCGGCTACCTATCTGAACCCCTGCTGCACCTAACATCATAGCAGCAGCAACAGATGCCCCCGTAGCTATACCCCCTGCCGCTATAACAGGAATTTTAACCTGCGAACATATTGCTGGAATAAGTACCATAGTGGTTGTCTCCTCCTTACCGTTATGCCCACCTGCTTCGAACCCTTCGGCAACAATAGCATCACAACCAGCACTCTCGGCCTTTAAGGCAAACTTAGTGCTAGCAACAACATGAACAACGGTTAAACCCGCCTCCTTAAATCTCGAACACCACGTTGAAGGATTACCTGCCGAGGTAAAGACTATTGGCACTCGTTCCTCGATAATTACCTCAACCATCTCGTCTATGCGCGAATAGATAAGAGGTAAATTCACCCCAAAAGGTTTATCCGTAGCACCTTTACATTTAATAATATGCTCCCTAAGCAGCTCGGGATTCATCGAACCTGCCCCTATAAGACCTAAACCTCCTGCGTTGGATACTGCGGCTGCTAATCTCCAGCCACTGCACCACACCATACCTCCACTAATTATGGGGTACTCGATTTTAAATAAACTAGTTATCCTATTCTGCATTATTTTATTGCTACGTTAAATTTTATATCTGTATAATTTGGTACAAATATATAAAAAATTATTGATATATTACCAATACCGAGCCACTATTTTTTTGCTTCATCAATGATATTTGTCAATTCAACAAACTGCTCGACAGATAGCTGCTCGGGGCGCATAGTAAATAGCGGATTATCAATCTCTGCTACACCGAAAGCTTTACCTACAGTATTTCGTATCATCTTACGACGATGTAAAAAGGTCTCTTTTACTACCCTCTTAAATAGTACCTCGTCGCAATCTAAACTTTGACGACTATTACGTGTAAGCCTTATTACGGCACTTCGCACCTTAGGCGGTGGATTAAATACATCTGGCTCGACAGTAAAAAGATACTCAATATCGTAGTAAGCTTGTAGCAAAACACTTAATATTCCGTAATCTCTATTTCCTGGAGGCGATGCCAAACGCACAGCCACCTCGCGCTGAATCATCCCAACCGATTGAGGCACAAAATTTTTATAATCCAAGATTTTGAAATATATCTGCGACGATATGTTGTACGGAAAATTACCAACCACATTTATTGCCTTACCCGAGAACATCTCCTCGAGATTAAACTTCAAAAAATCCTTAAATAGTAACTGCGGAGTAAGTTGCGGATAGTGCTTATTTAGATACTCGATGCTCTCGCCATCTACCTCGGCAGCATACACATCAAGGTCGTCTCGCTGAAGTAAGAACTGAGTTAGGACACCTGTTCCAGGCCCTATTTCAAGGGTGGTAGATGTGATATCTGAGGTGATACTATCAGATATTCGCTTAGCTATAGACATATCGGTTAAAAAGTGTTGCCCTAGATGTTTTTTCGGTTTTACGTACAAAATAATATAGTTTAAATTTATAACATTAGAATTATCGACAGCAAAGATACATTTTTTTTATTAAATAAAAGATAATCTAACAAGGTATATCGCCTTAATATTATAAAAAATGACAGTATAACTATTTTTTATAAGAGTTACGAGCTACATAATAGTAATTTTTACTATATTTGCATCGAAATTAAAAAAAAGATTATATGAAGAGTATTTTAGCGATGGCTTTTGCTGTCTTAGCCTTTATCAGTTGTGATAACAAAGAGGAGGTAGTGGTAAATTTTTCTAAACCTAATTTAGTCTATCCAAAGAGTGGAGGTAGCATTGAGGTAGGTATTACAGTGAATGGCGCTTGGAGTGCAACAGTTGATAGTAATGCAGATTGGATTACTAAGATAGAGCCAATGAGTGGTGATGGAGATGCTACCCTAACCATAACAGTGAGTGACAATGAAACAGGCGAGAAACGTAGTGGTAACATTTTAATAAACGAGTACCCACTACTTGTTTCACAAGAGGAGATATTAATGATTGATGATACTGCTTTAGTGGGTGTATGGAAGACCGACGATAGCCGCTTTAACTTTAATTTTAAAAGCGATAAAAGTTGTACAGCAACAGTAAACAGCAACCCAGCCGAGGGTAGCTATACTGTAAATGGGAATATTGTAACTGTTACTGTTCCTGATTATCAAGGTCCTGGCCAAGATTTTACAATTGTTATAGTTGTTCAAAGCATAACAGATAGTCAGATGAATGCAACGGCATTCGGGCAACCTCTGGTATTGAAAAAGCAGTAGATAGTTATCTATCTTTACTAACAATATTTAACTATGAGATTTGGGGATATAATTGGGCGACACGAGATTAAAGGGCTGGTAGTGCAGCAGATAGGGAGAGGAAGATTACCTCACGCTCAGATAATTGAAGGGCGTGCAGGTTATCAATCACTTGCATTTGCTATGGCCTATGCTCAATATATTAATTGCGAGAACCCACTTACTGAGGGCGACTCTTGTGGAGTATGCCCCTCATGCATTAAGAGTGAGGCTCTTGCACACACCGATATCTACTATATTTTCCCAGCTTGTGTTCCTCTTGGTAAGCGAGGGAAGAAAGATGATTATACAAGTTCAGATTTGATGCCTCAGTGGCGTGAGGCGATCAATAGTTCTACACCACTAGGCTGTTTCCGCGAGATTGATTGGTATAAAATTAGTGGAATAGGAGGCGAGAAGGGCAATACACAAGGGTCGATAGGGCGTGCCGAGGCTGAATATATTTCGTCGATGGTGACATATAAACCTATCGAGGGAGGCCGTAGGATATTTATTATATGGCTACCCGAAAAGATGAATAATAGTGCTGCAAATGCCCTCTTAAAGCTTTTTGAAGAACCTAGCGAGCACAATATCTTCCTATTTGTAAGCATCAATCCCGAACAGGTTTTAAACACTATTGTATCACGCACACAACGTATAACTATACCTGCCATCGAGAGCCAACATATGTTCGAATACCTTAAATCAATCAATCAGAAGATAGATTCGGACGAACTTATGGGCATTGTGAATGTTGCCAATGGTGATATAATTGAGGCCATCACTGCAATGAATGGTAACTCGCAAGAGGTAAACCTCGAACTCTTTATTACCCTCACACGAATGGGATATGCAGCAAATACTCAAGCTCTAATCACTTGGGCCGAGGAGTTTGCTACACTGAATAAAGAGGCGCAAAAAAATTTCTTTATCGATTCGATAGCTATTCTAAGGCAGGCATTTATATCATCACTGGGGCTAGATTCGATAAGTTACAGCTACGGTAAACACCTTGAGTTTACAACAAATTTTAAGCGTGTGATTAATCGCAATAATATTAGCGGTATCACCTCGCACTTCGAGAAGGCATATTTTGATCTTCAGCATAATGGTAATGCACGTATTGTTGCAACACATTTTGCTTTAACATTAACAAAAGAGTTACGAGTTAAATAGTTATATGAGGCAAACAACAGATACAACACTACTTTTAGGGTGCAACCTAGGCAATAAAGAGCATAGTATGGCCAAGGCCGTAGATATGCTTAATATGCTGGTTGGCAAAGTGGTGGCATCATCTCCTGTAAAAGAGTATCAAGCATGGGGATTTGATTGCGAAGATAGTTTTTTAAATCAAGTGGTTGTTTGCCGCACTTCATTAACACCAACCGAGCTACTAGCCGTATTATGGGATATAGAGCGTGAATTTGGCAGAGAAAGGGGTACAATAGAACAGGAGTTGGCCAAATACAAAGAGCGATGTGAGGGCAAAAGGGGTTACACTTCGCGCACTATGGATATTGATATTATTTTTTATGGAGAGCAAATAATCAACACCCCCGAATTAACCATACCGCATCCACTATACCGTAAGCGTCCATTTGTGTTAGAGCTATTAGGATTAGTGCAAAAGATTACAAAATAAATAAATTATTGATGAAGCAACTAGATGATGAATTATTAGAGTATAAAGGCTACCTCCTACTAGAAAAGGGGCTAAGTGCTAATACGCTCGAGGCATATATGCGAGATTTATCTCTACTGTTCGACTTCTGTAAAATCAGAGAACTATCCCCCTTGACCATCTCAGAAGAGGTGCTCTCCGAATTTATTATGGAGCTATACGAGAGTGGTCGTGAACGTTCGTCGCAGGCACGAATCGTTAGTGGCATTAAAAGTTTTTACAACTACCTATTACTGTACGATAAAATCGAATTATCACCTATTGCTCTTGTCGAATCACCCAAAACGAAGCGTAAAATACCTGATGTTTTAACTATCGGAGAGGTTGAAATGATTATTTCTGCTATTAATCTAGGCGACAAATTAGGGCACCGCAATAGGGCAATAGTAGAGATGCTATACAGTTGTGGTTTAAGGGTAAGTGAACTTATATCGATTAAGCTGAGCGACTTGTTCTTTGATGATGGCTATCTTCGTGTGATAGGCAAAGGTAACAAGCAGCGGCTAATCCCTGTGAACGACACACTAAAAGATGAGGTTAATCAATATTTAATCACTAGAGAGGAGCTTAAATGTGGTAAAAATTGCGATAATCTATTTCTATCTCAAAGAGGAGGGGCACTTACTAGGGTTATGATATTTACCATTATCAAGAGGCTTGTAGTTGCTTCGGGGTTAGATAAAGTGGTTAGCCCTCATACTTTTCGCCACTCGTTTGCCACACATTTATTAAAAGGTGGGGCTGATATCCGAGCTGTACAGGAGATGTTAGGACATGAAAGCATAATGACCACCGAAATTTACACCCATCTAGATAGAGATTTTTTAGCGAAAGGCCTAGATGCTCTAGTAATCAATAATAAAGATGATAACTAAAAAGGCTAATTCGCAAAACTCTAGTTCAAGAAGGCTTTTCCCATAAGCACGTCAT